>NZ_JBEZKL010000015.1:18094-93235 GCF_040704695.1 Streptomyces sp. NPDC048411 | reverse complement strand
CCCTAGTAGCTCCGCTACGAGGACCTTCCAGCGCCTTGGAATCGCACGCACCAGACCGCGTCCGCTTTCCGATCGAAGGTCACCCGACAGGCTCTCAGTGGCGTACCGCGTCCCGTCGTCACCGATGGCGATGTTCACCACCCGCCAGGCGCCGGACGCCCCCGCCTCGGGGACGGTCCGGAGGGACGCCTTGGGAGCGCCCCGGGGCGTCGGCCGTCGGGCGTCAGGCGTCAGGACCGGCGATCAGCTTTCCGCCCTCGACCCTGACCGGGACGGAGGGCAGCGGTACGGTCGCCGGACCGCGCACCGCCTTGCCGGTGGTCGTGTCGAAGCGGCTGCCGTGGCAGGGGCAGTTCCCCTCGTTGTCCTCGACCTTGTCCAGCAGGCAGCCCGCGTGGGTGCACTGGGCGCTGAACGCCTTGAACTCGCCCTTGGCCGGGCAGCTGACGACGACCCGCTGCTCGCGGTAGAGCTTGGATCCGCCGACCGGCACCTCGTCCGGGAAGCCGAGCTCGACGGGTGCGGTGGGGGTCGGTGTCTGGGCGTGCCCGAGCTTCGATTCGGTCGAACAGGCGGCCACTCCCAGCCCGGCGACACCGGCGAGAGCGGCACCCTTCAGCACGGTACGGCGGGCGGCGGGCTGGCCGGACATGCGGACTCCACGGGGTGAGAGGGGTGGGACGAGGAGGGGTCGTCGGAGAGACGCCGGGGGTGCCAGGGGTACCGGAAGGCACCCGGGGCACCACCGGCATCAGTGACAGAACCGACGATACCGGCGGAGACGGGCGGCCCTGCGGCCGGGCCGGTCGTGGACGGTCATGCCTGGTCAGGACCGGTCGCGACCACGCCTGAGCAGGCACGACCGACCCACAACGGCCGACGCGGGCCGGGGCGGTGGTGGTGGCCACCCGCGCCGCGCGGCAGCAGGCGGCCAGGCGGTGGCAGACCGGTTGTGGCCGCCCGCGCCCGACCATGACCGGGCGGCAGCCGAGCGTGGCCCGACGCGGCCGGTTGTGGCCGTCCGCGAGGTGACGGCTGCCCGCCTGTCGGCCGGGAGCCGTCACCTCGACGCGCCGCGGGTCAGGCCTTGCGCGCGCGGGTCGTCTTCTTCGCCACAGCCGTCTTGGCCGGCTTGGCCGCCGCGCTCCCGCCGGCATCCGTCTTGGCCGTCGCCGTCTTCCGCGCAGGGGACGACTTCGCGGCCACCGTCTTCTTCGCGGCCGTCCTCCGCGCCGGCTTCCGCGCTGCGGGCACCGCCGCCTCGCTCACCCGGTCCGCGTCCAGGATGGCCTGGAGGAACTTGCCCGTGTGGCTCGCCGGGACCGTCGCGACCAGCTCCGGCGTGCCCTCGGCGATCACCAGGCCACCGCCGCTGCCGCCCTCGGGGCCCATGTCGATGACCCAGTCCGCGGTCTTGATGACATCGAGGTTGTGCTCGATGACGATCACCGAGTTGCCCTTGTCGACCAGTCCGGACAGCACCTTGATGAGCTTGCTGATGTCCTCGAAGTGCAGTCCGGTGGTCGGCTCGTCCAGGACGTAGACCGTGCGGCCGGTGGAGCGCTTCTGGAGCTCGCTCGCGAGCTTCACGCGCTGCGCCTCACCGCCGGAGAGCGTCGGCGCGGACTGGCCGAGCCTGACGTATCCGAGGCCCACGTCGTGGAGCGTACGGAGATGGCGGGCGATCGTCGGGACGGCCTCGAAGAACTCCAGGCCCTCCTCGATCGGCATGTCCAGCACCTCGGCGATCGACTTGCCCTTGTAGTGGACCTCCAGCGTCTCCCGGTTGTACCGCGCCCCGTGGCAGACCTCGCAGGGGACGTACACGTCCGGCAGGAAGTTCATCTCGATCTTGATCGTGCCGTCGCCGGAGCAGTTCTCGCAGCGGCCGCCCTTGACGTTGAAGGAGAAGCGGCCCGGCAGATAGCCGCGCACCTTCGCCTCCATCGTCTCGGCGAACAGCTTGCGGACATGGTCGAAGACGCCGGTGTACGTCGCCGGGTTGGACCGGGGCGTACGGCCGATGGGCGACTGGTCGACGTGTACCACCTTGTCGACCAGGTCGTCGCCGTCGACCCGGGTGTGCCGCCCGGGGACCGACTTGGCGCCGTTCAGCTCGCGCGCCAGGTGGGTGTAAAGGATGTCGTTGACCAGGGTCGACTTCCCCGACCCCGAGACTCCGGTGACGGCCGTGAGCACCCCGAGCGGGAAGGAGACGTCGATGTCCTGGAGGTTGTTCTCCCGGGCTCCGTGCACCGTGAGCCTGCGCGTCGGGTCGACCGGGCGCCGGATGTCGGGCATCGCGATGGCCTTCTTGCCGACCAGATACTGACCGGTGATCGACTCGTCGTTGCCGAGCAGCTCCTTGAGCGAGCCGGAGTGGACCACCTTGCCGCCGTGCTCACCGGCGCCGGGGCCGATGTCGACGACCCAGTCGGCGACCTTGATGGTGTCCTCGTCGTGCTCGACGACGATGAGCGTGTTGCCCATGTCACGGAGCCGGACCAGCGTCTCGATCAGCCGGTGGTTGTCGCGCTGGTGCAGGCCGATGGACGGCTCGTCCAGCACGTACAGCACGCCGACGAGTCCGGAGCCGATCTGGGTGGCGAGCCGGATGCGCTGCGCCTCGCCGCCGGACAGAGTGCCTGCCGCGCGGTTCAGCGAGAGATAGTCGAGGCCGACGTCGACGAGGAACTTCAGCCGCTCGTTGACCTCCTTGAGCACCCGCTCGGCGATCTTCTTGTCGCGGGCGTTCAGCTTCATCCGGCCGAGGAATTCGGCGCACTCGCTGATGGACATCGCGGCGACCTGGGCGATGGACTTCTCCATCACCGTGACCGCGAGGACGATCGGCTTCAGCCTGGTGCCCTCACAGGTCGGGCAGGGCACCTCGCGCATATAGCCCTCGAAGCGCTCCCTGCTGGAGTCGCTCTCGGCGTCGGAGTGCCGCCGCTTGACGAACTGCACCGCGCCCTCGAAGGCCGGGGTGGTGTACGCCCGCTCACGCCCGTACCGGTTGCGGTAGCGGACCTCGGTCTGGATCTTGTGGCCGAAGAGCAGGGCCTTCCTGGCCCGCTGAGGCAGCCCGGCCCACGGGATGTCCGTACGGAATCCGAGGGCTGCGGCGAGCGCGTCGATCTGCCGCCCGAAGTAGTCCTTGGTGTGGCCGTGCGACCAGGGGTGGATCGCGCCCTCGTCGAGCGACTTCTCCTCGTCGGGGACGATCAGCTCCGGGTCGACCTCCATCCGCGTGCCGATGCCCGTGCAGTCGGGGCAGGCGCCGAAAGGGGAGTTGAAGGAGAAGGAGCGCGGCTCCAGCTCTTCGAAGGAGAGGTCGTCGTACGGGCAGTAGAGGTGCTCGGAATACATCCGCTCACGCTCCGGGTCGTCCTCGGGGAGGTCGACGAAGTCGAGCACGACCATGCCGCCGGAGAGCCCGAGCGCGGTCTCGACCGAGTCGGTCAGCCGGCGCTTGGCGCTGTCCTTGACCGTGAGACGGTCGATGACCACCTCGATGGTGTGCTTCTCCTGCTTCTTCAGCGCGGGCGGCTCGGAGAGGTGGATGGTCTCGCCGTCGACCCGGGCCCTGCTGTAACCCTTGGTCTGCAGATCTGCGAAGAGGTCGACGAACTCGCCCTTGCGCTCGCGCACCAGCGGCGACAGCACCTGGAAGCGGCTGCCCTCGGGCAGGCCGAGCACCTTGTCGACGATGGCCTGCGGCGACTGGCGGGAGATGGGGCGAGAGCACTCGGGGCAGTGCGGCTTGCCGATCCGGGCGAAGAGCAGCCGGAGGTAGTCGTACACCTCGGTGATCGTGCCGACCGTCGAGCGCGGGTTGCGCGAGGTCGACTTCTGGTCGATGGAGACGGCGGGCGACAGGCCCTCGATGAAATCGACGTCCGGCTTGTCCATCTGGCCGAGGAACTGCCGGGCGTACGAGGAGAGCGACTCCACGTACCGGCGCTGGCCCTCGGCGAAGATCGTGTCGAACGCGAGAGACGACTTGCCCGACCCGGAGAGCCCGGTGAAGACGATGAGGGAGTCGCGGGGAAGGTCGAGCGAGACGTTCTTGAGGTTGTGCTCGCGAGCGCCACGGACGATGAGACGGTCGGTCACGCCGGTCCGCACCTTTCTAGAGAGAAATGGGGGAACTGAGCCCCCGTCCCAGGGTATGGGGGGCGCCACAGCGGTGTACGAAGCTTTTTCGACTCCGAGCGTATAGCACGCGCATTCGATTTATGGACGGTCGGCGACTCCTTCACCCGAACGAGTGCCGAGGCTAGGCTCGGCCGCATGATTGATCACGCGCATGACCTGGCAGCCGTACGTGAAGCGACGGATCGACTCCTCGGCGCGACGGTGAAACTGGACGACGTCACCGCCGCCGAACCGTCACGCCTGCCCGGCTGGAGCCGGGGCCATGTCCTTGCACACCTTTCCCGTAACGCCGACGCGCTCGTAAACGTTCTCCAGGGCCGTCCCATGTACGCAGACAGCGAAACCCGCGAGCGGGACATCGAGCGCGACGCATCCCGGCCGCTCACCGAACAGCTGGCCGACCTGCGCGAGAGCGCGGCCCGCTTCCTGGCCACCGCCGAGGAGCCGGCCGACTGGTCCCGCACCATCACGATGCGCAACGGCGTCACCGACTCCGCCTCCCGGGTCCCCTTCCGCCGCTGGATCGAGATCGAGCTGCACCATGTCGACCTGGGAATCGGCTACGAGCTCGAGGACCTTCCGGACGAATTCGTGGCCCGTGAGATCGACTTCCTCGCGGAGCGGTTCGGCCGTCACCCGGAGGTCGTCTCCACGGGGCTGGCCACCGACGACGGCCGGTTCTGGACCACGGGTGGCGGCGCCGAGGGTCCGTCCGTCGCGGTCCGCGGCCCGGCGCCGGAGCTGCTCGGCTGGCTCGCCGGGCGCCGCGACGGCTCGGCGCTGAAGGTCGACGGCGGCCCTCTCCCCGTACTGCCGCCGCTATAGGCTGAGACGTATGACGTACAGCGGAGCGGTCAAGGTCGGCGGACCTGCGGATGTACACGAGTTGACGGACCTGATGATCTCCAAGGTCGCCGTCGGCCCGATGAACAACAACGCGTATCTGCTGCGCTGCCGGGCCACCGGCGAGCAGCTCCTGATCGACGCGGCCGCCGAGGCCCCCACCCTGCTGCGGCTGATCGGTGACGACTCGATCGCGTCCGTCGTCACCACCCATCGGCACGGAGACCACTGGCAGGCGCTGGGCGAGGTGGTGGCGGCCACCGGTGCGCGTACCTATGCGGGGCGGTACGACGCCGAGGGCATCCCGGTCCCGACCGATGTACTGGTCGACGACGACGACACGATCCGGGTGGGGCAGGTCACGCTGACCGCGCGCCATCTGGTCGGTCACACCCCGGGCTCCATCGCGCTGGTCTACGACGACCCGCACGGCGCCCCGCATCTGTTCACCGGGGACTGCCTCTTCCCCGGCGGGGTCGGCAATACCCACAAGGACCCCGAGGCGTTCGCGAGCCTGCTCCACGACGTGGAGACCAAGCTCTTCGACGTGCTGCCCGACGAGACCTGGGTCTATCCGGGCCACGGCCACGACACGACGCTCGGTGACGAGCGTCCGCAGCTTCCCGAGTGGCGCGCCCGCGGCTGGTGACGTGAGAGTGCGGGTGAGCGGTCGCACCGCCCACCCGCACCGCTGCATCAGGCTTCGATGCGGGAACTCTTCTCCGTCTCGCGGTCGGCCTCGGCCGCGGCCTGCTTCTTGTTGGCGATGAGGCTGGTGATCGTGGTGATCACCAGCACGCCGCAGATGACGCCGAGCGAGACCGGGATCGAGATCTCGGGGACATGTACCCCGGATTCGTGCAGGGCGTGCAGCACCAGCTTGACGCCGATGAAGCCGAGGATGACCGAGAGCCCGTAGCTGAGGTGGACCAGCTTCTTCAGCAGACCGCCGATGAGGAAGAACAGCTGCCGCAGCCCCATCAGGGCGAAGGCGTTGGCGGTGAAGACGATGTACGGGTCCTGGGTCAGCCCGAAGATCGCGGGGATGGAGTCCAGCGCGAACAGCACATCGGTGGTGCCGATGGCGAGCATGACGACCATCAGCGGGGTCAGGACGCGCTTGCCGTTGTTCCTGATGAAGAGCTTGGTGCCGTGGTACCTGTCGGCGACACCGAAGCGGCGTTCGATCGACTTGAGGAGACGGTTCTCCTCGAACTCGTCGTCCTCCTCACCGGCCCGCGCCTCCTGGATGAGCTTCCAGGCGGTGTAGATCAGGAACGCGCCGAAGATGTAGAAGACCCACGAGAAGTTGGCGATGACCGCGGCGCCCGCGGCGATGAAGATCGCCCGCAGAACCAGCGCGATCAGCACGCCGACCAGCAGCACGCGCTGCTGGAGATGGGACGGCACCGAGAACTTCGCCATGATCAAGACGAAGACGAAGAGGTTGTCCACGCTGAGCGACTTCTCGGTGATGAATCCGGCGAAGAACTCGCCCGATGCCTGGCTCTCGCCGAAGACGAGCAGGCCGAGTCCGAAGAGCACGGCCAGCGCGATCCAGACGATCGTCCAGATTCCGGCTTCCTTCGTCGTCACGTCATGAGGCTTGCGCCCGATGAAGAAGTCGACGGCGATGAGGGCTGACAGACCAAGAATGGTCAGCGCCCAGAGGGTCCATGAAACGTCCACTGCGCCTCCGGCAGTTCGCTACGGCTACTGATCAGCGTCGTCGCTGCCGGAGGTCTCTTCCACCCCGGCGCACGGGGTGCGCGCCACGGGCCGACGCCCCGGGACCGGTCACGGTCCGTACTGACGGGCACGTCGCGTACGGGAGTACTCCCCTCCGTTCGAAGAACAGTACAGGGAGCACCAAGAAAAGGTAAAGCCTAGGGAAAAGATCTTTCAAAAGTGCAGGTCAGGGGTGGTTCGATGGGTCAAGACCGCCCGCTACGACGGGCGGCGGCCACCTGGGCGAGCACGTTGTGCAGCACCCGGCTGCCGGGCGGGGTCCTCGGCGGCTCGTACGTCCAGGCGTGGCCGACCCAGGGATCGGCCAGGTGGTCGTCGGCGACCGGGGTGATCCGCAGCAGGGAGCGCCAGAGCGGGTCGAGCACCGGCCCGTACGCGCTCGCGTCCTCCCGGTCCGCGACCATCAGCAGGTGGACACCGACCGAGGGGCCCTCGTCCGCGAGGTAGCGCAGCTGGGTGACGGCCCGGTCGTCGAAGCCGTGCGGGAAGTCGTTGACGATCAACAACTGCTCGGCGGTGTCCAGGTCCGGCGGCAGCGCATCGGCGGCTCCGGCCCGGATCGCCATCTGCACGAGGTCGACGCGCCGGGTGAGGTGGGCGAGGACCGAGGCCACTCCCCCGGCGCCGGCGGCGGGGGGCGCGGCGAGCACCCCGGAGTCGACCAGGGGCGCGAGCGCCGCTGTGGCCGAGCCCGCGGGGTCGATGACATGAACGGAGAACTCGCCCGCCGGGTAGACGGCGAGCAGCCGGGCCGCGTGCGCGACGGCGTTCTCCATGGCGAGGCGGCGGAGCTGGTCCGGACCGGTCAGGGCCGCCGCCTCGGAGGCCGTACGCCCGCTGTCGACCCAGATTCCGCGCTCCAGCGGCAGCCGTACAAGCAGCGGGATGCGCAGGTCGGCGCTCTCGGGCAGATGGAGGTCGCCGATCCGCAGGGCCATGGGGATCTCCATCGGGACGCGGTAGGCGTGCCAGACGGGGTTGTCCCAGCCCGCGTACGCGGCGGGGAGTGCGGGTTCGACGACGGCGGACTCGGCGGCGAGCTGGGCAAGATCACGGTCGAGCGCCTCGCGGGCCCGGTCGGTGAGCTGGTCGCGCTTGGTGCGGGCCTCCTCGCGGGCCCGGTCGCCCGCTCCTCCGATCCGGTTGCGCGGGTCGGACAGGGCCCGGTCGAGCTCCTGTTCCATGCGGGACTCGGCGAAGTCGACGGCGCTGCGGTACGCGGCGGTGGTGCGGGCCAGGTCCTCGAACATGCCCCAGACCTGGTTGTAGAGGCGCTCCTCCATGGACCAGCCGGTCGCGTCCCCGGCGACGGGCTGGGCGGGCCGGCCCGGTTCGGCGGGCGGTGCGGTGGGCGGGGGCGGCGGGGGCGCCGCGGACTGGCGGCGCGGGTGTGCGTAGTTGATGCGGCCACTCGTGGCGGGACCCGGGGCGGGCCCCGCGCCGCCTGCCGGCCGGGGCTGTGCGGGGTCGGGCAGCGGGGTGGCCGCCGGGGCCGGGTCGCCGATCGGTGCGGCGGGAGGCGTCGCGGGCGCCTGCTGGCCGGAGGCCGCGCCGGCGTGGCGGACCCGGTCGCCTTCCGGGGTGCGGGGCGGGGGCGGCGCCACCGAGCGGGCCATGCCCCGGGCGACCGCCTCATGGACCGACCGGGCCAGCTCCTGCGCACCGGACACCCCCTGGTCGGCGAGCATCGCGGCGAGACCGCCCGCATAGCCCTGGCCGACCGCGCGGACCTTCCAGGCGCCCTGGCGGCGGTAGAGCTCCAGGGCGGCGACCGCGGACTCGCTGTCGAGACCGGTGAGGGTGAAGGTGGCGATCTCGGTGCCTTCAAGGCCCGTGACAGCGACGGAAGGTGCGGCGACCGCACCGAACCTGACCGGGCCGCCGACGCCCATGGGCAGCGCCAGCAGCACGGTGACGCGGTGCACCGCGGCGGGCAGGGCGTCGAGGTCGACGGCGAGCCGGTGCTCGGCGGCGGCCTGCTTGGACACTTCGAGTCCGGGCAGCTGGGGCGAGCCCGGGTGGGCGATCCACTCGATGCCGTGCACCGTGCCCTGCTCGTCGCCGAGCGTGGCACCGGCCACGACGGGCGTACCGGCCGATACCCGGATCTCCAGACGGGTCTGGGGCAAGGTGTGGTTCTGCCCCCGGACCAGCTCGGCCGTCATTGCCCTGTCCCCTCGACGAGTTGATGCTGCGCGGCGCGGCGCGCTGTCTGTCGGCGTGATGCCGTGGTGCGGTGCCATGCGGGGCAGCTCCCGGCGGCCGTCGCCTCCGGGAGCTGCCCCTACTGATACGGACCCGAGCGGTCCGGCTGTGCCTACAGGTGCGGCAGGATCGCCGGCATCAGGTCCTGGAAGGTGCGGCCGTTGGCCGGGTTGCCGAGGGCGGTCATCTGCCACCCGGCGCCCACGCGGTGCACCTTGGCCATGATCTGGGCGGTGTACTGGCCGCCACCGTCCAGCGTGTAGCGGGCGAGCTCCTGGCCGTTGGTCTCGTCGACGATGCGGCAGAAGGCGTTCTGCACCTCCTGGAACGTCTGGCCGGTGAAGGAGTTCACCGTGAAGACGATCTGGTCGATGTGGACCGGCACCCGCTGCAGGTCGACGAGGATCGCCTCGTCGTCGCCACCGGAACCGGCGCCGCCGACCAGGTTGTCGCCAGTGTGCTTCACCGAGCCGTCGTCGCTGACGAGGTGACGGAAGAAGACCACGTCGACCGGCTGCTTGTCGGCGAACAGCACCGCCGAGGCATCCAGGTCGATCTCCCGTGTGCGCGACCCGAACAGACCGCGGCGCGGCGCCGCCTGCCAGCCGAGCCCCATCCGTACCGCGGTCAGGGTCCCCCCGTCGCTCTTCTGCAGGCTGATGGCCTGACCCTTGGTCATGTTGACCGTCACGCGCTGTCCCCTCTCCGCTCCCCGCACCCGTCCGTGCGGCTGCCCAGCACCCTACGCAGTCTCGCCGAAGGCGCAGCAGCTTCCGGGCGTTTTTGTGTCGGTCTTGCAACACACCGGCTGCGATGGGTCAGGCAAGGCCCGCCTCCCGCATCTGGCGCAGCTCCTTCTTCAACTCGCCCACCTCGTCGCGCAGTCGGGCGGCCACCTCGAACTGCAGGTCCGCGGCGGCTGCCCGCATCCGGTCGGTCATCTCCTCGATGATCCCGGCGAGCTCGGTGGCGGGCCGGTCCGTGACCACTGCGCCGGCCTTCTTGGCTCCGGCCGCCTTGCCCGCCTTGCCGCTGAGCGCGGGAACGGGCGCCTTGACGGCCTTCCCCTGCCGGTAGCCGCTGCCGAGCAGCTCCTCGGTGTCGATCTCCTCGCGGGCGATCGTCGCGACGATGTCGTTGATCTTCTTGCGCAGCGGCTGCGGATCGATCCCGCGCTCGGTGTTGTACGCGATCTGCTTCTCCCGGCGCCGATTGGTCTCGTCGATGGCCTTCTCCATCGCCGGGGTGATCTTGTCCGCGTACATATGGACCTGGCCGGACACATTGCGGGCCGCGCGGCCGATGGTCTGGATGAGGGATGTCCCGGAGCGCAGGAAGCCCTCCTTGTCGGCGTCGAGGATGGCCACCAGGGACACCTCGGGCAGGTCGAGACCCTCACGGAGGAGGTTGATGCCGACCAGGACGTCGTATTCCCCGGACCGCAGTTCGCGGAGCAGCTCGACGCGGCGGAGCGTGTCGACGTCACTGTGGAGATAACGGACCTGGATGCCCAGCTCCAGGAAGTAGTCCGTGAGGTCCTCGGCCATTTTCTTGGTGAGGGTGGTGACCAGGACCCGCTCGTCCTTCTCGGTGCGCTTGCGGATCTCGTGCACCAGGTCGTCGATCTGGCCCTCGGTGGGCTTGACGACGACCTCCGGATCGACGAGGCCGGTGGGGCGGATGATCTGCTCCACGAACCCGTCGCCGCGGGACAGCTCGTACTTGCCCGGCGTGGCGGAGAGATAGACGGTCTGACCGATCCGCTCCGTGAACTCCTCCCATCTCAGGGGGCGGTTGTCGAGGGCGGACGGCAGCCGGAAGCCGTGGTCGACGAGGCTGCGCTTGCGGGAGGCGTCGCCCTCGTACATCGCGCCGATCTGCGGCACGGTGACATGCGACTCGTCGATGACGAGCAGGAAGTCTTCGGGGAAGTAGTCGAGGAGGGTGTTGGGTGCGGTGCCGGGCTCGCGGCCGTCCATGTGCATCGAGTAGTTCTCGATGCCGGAGCAGGTACCGATCTGGCGCATCATCTCGATGTCGTACGTGGTGCGCATCCGCAGCCGCTGCGCCTCCAGCAGCTTGCCCTGCTTCTCCAGCTCGTCGAGGCGCTCCTGCAGCTCCTGCTCGATGCCGTTGACCGCCTTCTCCATGCGCTCCGGGCCCGCCACGTAGTGGCTGGCGGGGAAGACGTAGAGCTCGCGGTCCTCGCTGATCACCTCGCCGGTGAGCGGATGGAGGGTGGAGAGCGCCTCGATCTCGTCCCCGAACATCTCGATGCGGACGGCGAGCTCCTCGTAGACCGGGAAGATCTCGATGGTGTCGCCGCGCACCCGGAAGGTGCCACGGGTGAACGCGACGTCGTTGCGCGTGTACTGGATCTCGACGAAGCGGCGCAGCAGCTGGTCGCGGTCGATCTCCTCCCCCACGGTGAGCGGGACCATGCGGTCCACGTACTCCTGCGGCGTACCGAGGCCGTAGATGCAGGAGACCGAGGCGACCACGACGACGTCGCGGCGGGTGAGCAGCGAGTTCGTCGCGGAGTGGCGCAGTCGCTCGACCTCGTCGTTGATCGACGAGTCCTTCTCGATGTAGGTGTCCGACTGCGGGATGTACGCCTCGGGCTGGTAGTAGTCGTAGTACGAGACGAAGTACTCGACGGCGTTGTTGGGGAGCAGCTCGCGGAACTCGTTCGCCAGCTGGGCGGCGAGGGTCTTGTTCGGCGCCATCACCAGGGTGGGGCGCTGCAGCTTCTCGATCATCCAGGCGGTGGTCGCCGACTTGCCGGTGCCGGTCGCGCCGAGCAGCACGACATCCTTCTCACCTGCCCGGATACGCCGCTCCAGGTCGGCGATGGCAGCGGGCTGGTCACCGCTGGGCTGGTAGGGACTGACGACCTCGAAAGGCGCCACCGAACGTTCGATCTTCGAAACGGGCCGCATGCAACCACGGTACGACCCCCCACTGACAACCGGGGCCCGGTCACCAGTCCCGGGGCGGCGGGGAGTCCCGGTGCTGCGACTGGAACGACGCCGGGTCGGCGTGGGTACCGAAGCGCGGGACCTGGCGCTGGACGGGGATGCCGGGGGGCCTGCCTGCGCCGACTCCGTTCCGGGGGTCGTCCCAGTCCGGGGAACCCATCACCACCAGGGGATCGAACATGGCGACCACCGCGGCGAGCAGGAGGAAGCAGGCCGGGCCGATCATCAGCGGGATCAGGGCCGGGATCGGCCCGCTGTCGGTCACGGAATCCGCGACGGCCGCGGGGTGCAGATGGACGCTGAGCGCCGCCATGCCCGTGTAGTGCATTCCGCTCACGGCCACGCCCATCACCACGCTGGCGCCGAGGCTGGGCAGGAAGCCGTGGATGGAGACGGCCGACCACAGTGCGGTCGTGGAGGCGACCACGGCGATGACGACGGAGAGCGAAACGGTGAGCGTGTCGTACTCGAGCGTTCCCTGGAGGCGCATACCGGCCATGCCGAGATAGTGCATGGTGGCCACGCCGAGTCCGGTGATGGTGCCGCCGGTGACCAGGGCCATGGCGGTGGCGCCGCGGTAGCCGACGATGAAGATGCCGATACCGACCATGACGATCGCGATGGCCAGGCTGGCGAACGTGATCGGGGTGTCGTAGCCGATCGGGGTGCCGTCGACGCTGAAGCCCATCATCGCGATAAAGTGCATCGTCCATATGCCGGAGCCGATGGAGGTGGCCCCGAGGGCGAGCCAGCCGGCCTTGAAGGAACGCTGGGTGCGCAGCGACCGCGTCGTGCAGCGCAGTCCGAGGGCCGAGCCGAGGCACGCCATGAGGAACGCCGCAATGGGCGTCACCACTCCATAGCTGAAACCGTCGATTGTGCCCTGCATGCTCGTACGCCCTTCGCGGAGGCCCGGGTTCGGGGTGACCCTAAGGCGCACGTCCCGGCAAACAAACAGAAGAGCTGCATTTTATCGACCGGGAAACCGGCTTGTGACTCCGTCAGGCCTGCCGCGTTCACGTGATGGCCACCCTTCGCCCGCCCCTCGTCGGGTGGCGGCTGTCACGCTCGGCCCGTTCGCCGCTCTGCCGCAAGGAGTACACGTGCACGCACGCACCGCAGCCGTCTTCCTCACTTCCGCCGCCCTGCTGGGCGTCGGCGCGCTGCTGCTTCCCACCCTCCGTTCACCGGCCACGGACACCGGCTCGGCCACGGGAACGGAGACAGTGACCGGCAGCCGGAGGGTCGGCGCGCGGGCCATCGGGGCGCCCGCCGCGGCCCCGGTCGTCTTCGCCCACCGCGGCGCCTCGGCGTACGCGCCGGAGAACACCCTGGCCGCCGTCGACAGGGCCGACCGCCTCGGCTTCGACTGGGTGGAGAACGATGTCCAGCTCACCAGGGACGGTGTGCCGGTCGTCATCCACGACACCGATCTGAAGCGGACCACCGACGTCGAAGACGTCTTCCCGGACCGTGCGCCGTGGGCGGTCAAGGACTTCACGGCCGCGGAGATCGCCCGGCTGGACGCGGGCAGCTGGTTCGGTGCGCGGTACACCGGGACCCGGGTCCCCACGCTCACGCAGTACCTGGACCGGATCGGGCGCAACCGGCAGAAGCTGCTGCTGGAGATCAAGAGCCCGGAGCTCTATCCGGGCATCGAGAAGGAGACCCTGCGGGTGCTGCGCCAGGCGGGGTGGCTCGACCGCGATCACGTCAGGAGCCGACTCGTGATCCAGAGCTTCGCCGCGGGCAGTCTGAAGAAGGTCCATCAGCAGCGTCCGGACGTCACCACCGGCTTCCTCGGCACTCCTGCGATCGCGGATCTGACGTCGTACGCGGCGTTCACGGACCAGATCAACCCGTCGTACACGTCGATCGGCGCCGACTACGTCGCCGCTGTGCACGCGCTGAAGGGCGCGCACGGCAAGAAGCTCAGGGTCAACACCTGGACGGTCAACGACGCGGCGACCGCCGCGAAGGTGGACCGCCTCGGCGTGGACGGGATCATCACCAACACCCCTGATGTGGTGCGCAAGGCGACCGGCTGACGGCCGGAGGGAGCATCCCGCCCCCCGTTGTCAGTGGCCGGCCGTACGGTGGATTCCATGAACAGCAACGGGGGTGCCGGCGGAGGCGATGCCGGCGGCAGGGTCGAGTGGGCCGTCGTCGGGAGCGACATCGGGCCGCTGCTGCTTGTCGCGACCGACGCGGGGCTGGTGAGCGTGGTCTTCCACGCCGGGCCCGCCGTGCGGGACAGGGCGGTCGGGCAGTTGCGGACCCGTCTCGGGACGGAGCCGGTGGAGGCGCCCGGTTCCGGGCGCCTCGCCGAGCCGATACGCCAGCTCGCGGAGTACTTCGCCGGCTCGTTGCGGGAGTTCTCGCTCGACCTGGACTGGTCGCTGACCACGGGTTTCAACCGCCAGGTGCTCCGCGAGCTGGCGGCGGGTGTGCCGTACGGAACAGTCGTCGGGTACGGGGACCTCGCCGAGCGGGCTGGGCAGCCGGGCGCGGCGCAGGCGGTCGGGGCGGCCATGGGGTCCAACCCACTGCCCGTGGTGGTGCCCTGCCACCGGGTGGTGGAGAGCGACGGCGGACTCGGCGGGTTCGGCGGCGGCCTGGAGACCAAACGGCAGCTGCTGGCGCTGGAAGGGGTTCTGCCGCAGCCGCTGTTCTGAGCCCGTGTGCCCCGACCGGCCGGGAACCCATTTCCGTACCCACATGCGAACTGGCACACTCCGTCAGTGACCAACAGCCTCGATGCACCTGACTCCCCCACCGAACCCATCGGGCCCGGCGAACCAGGCGAACCGGGCGGACCCGCCGCGGCCACACCTGTCAGCGCGGCGGAGCTGCCCGCTCTTCGGCGCAGGACGTCCGCGGTGCTGATCGCCTCTCAGATCCTCGGCGGCCTCGGTGTGCCCATCGGTATCGCCCTGGCCCCCGTGCTGGCCACACAAGTGAGCGGCTCCGAGGCGCTGTCCGGTCTCGCGCCGACCGCGTCGGTGACCGGCACAGCGCTGCTGTCGTTGCCGCTGGCCGCACTGATGACCTCGCGGGGCCGACGCCCCGGCCTCGTTCTCGCGTATCTGATCGGTGCGCTGGGCGCGGGGCTGGTGGTCGTGGCCTCCGTCGTGGGCAGCTTCCCGTTGCTGCTGCTCGGCATGGCCGCGTTCGGTGCCGGTTCGTCGGCCAATCTGCAGGCGCGGTTCGCCGCCGCCGACCTGGCCGAGCCGGACCGTCGCGGCCGGGCGATCTCCACCGTCATCTGGGCCACCACGATCGGTTCGGTCCTCGGCCCCAACATTGCGGCTCCGGCGGGCCGGGTATTCCGGTCCACGTCCATACCCGAGACGGCCGGACCGTTCCTCTGGGCTGCCGGGATCTTCCTGCTCGCCGCGGTGGTGGTCGCGGTGTTGCTGCGGCCCGATCCGTTGCTCACCGCGCGTGCGCTGGCCCCACAGGACAGCCAGTCCGAGGGCGGCCGTTCGCTGCGGTCAGGCATCGCGGCGGTGCGGGCCTCGCCGATGGCCCGGCTGGCGCTGGTGACGGTGGCCGGATCGCACACCACGATGGTGTCGATCATGGTGATGACCCCGGTCGATCTGGGCCACCATGGCGCGGACCTGCAGCTGATCGGCCTGGTCATCAGCGGCCACATCGCGGGCATGTACGCGTTCTCACCGGTGATGGGCTGGCTCTCCGACCGCTTCGGACGGCTCGCCGTGATCGGTCTGGCCGTCGGGCTGCTGTCCTGCGCCGCGCTGCTGGCCGGCACCGCCGGTCCCAGCCATGGCCAGACGGCCGCCGGTCTGTTCGTGCTCGGGCTCGGCTGGTCGGCAGGCCTGGTGGCCGGTTCGGCGCTCCTCACCGACTCCGTGCCGCAGCCCGCCCGCGCCGCCGTGCAGGGTCTGTCGGACCTGACCATGAACACGGCGGCGGGCATCGGCGGTGTGGTCGCAGGGGTGGTCGTCTCCCAGGCGGGGTACGGCTGGCTGAACGCGGCCGGCGCCTGCCTGTTGCTGCCGATGGCAGCACTGGCGCTGCGCCGGGCGCTGTCCCGGCCCGCCACCACCTGACCGGGCCGCGTGACCGGAACGTGACCGGACCGCGCGACCGGGAGCGGCGCCGGACCGCAGGCGCCCGCCGGGCAGGCGCCGGGTAATCAGAGGCTGATGTGGTATGCCTTGCGCAGCGTCTCGTGCACGGTCCACGTCGTACGGTCGCCCTCGCGCAGGACACAGGCGTCACCCGGGCCGATCTCCAGCGTCTCGCCGTCCTCGACCACGACGGTCGCGCGCCCGCTGACGACCACGAACAGCTCGTTGGCCTCGGTGTCGGTGACCACGCCGGGCGTGATCTGCCAGATGCCCCGCAGCTGCTTGCCGTCCGGCGACTCCCAGAGCACCTTGCCGGTCACCACGGGCTCGCCCGAGACGATCTGCGCGGGGTCGAGCGGTTCCGGTTCGAGGTCGGCGTCCGGAATGTGCACAACGAAGGAAGCGGGAACTTGATCAATTGTCGTCATGGTCGGTCACCCTAGCGACCGCGTCGGGACGTCGTGCCACCAGGACCGGCTGGAAGAAGCCCGGCCCGTCGTTCTCGTGCGGGTGCGCCGTCCGGTTGCCGCGGTGGTGTCGACGTGGTGCTCGTGGCGCGGACGACGGCGTCGAGCGACACCTCGCGGAAGGGAAGGGCCCACAGTCGGCGACTGTTCGGCTCCCGGGACACGTTTGAGGTCGGACCACCCGCGACAGGGATGTGGACATGTCACCGAACGCGCCGCAGCGCGCCCACCCGTACACACCGGCCCTCTCCAACGAGGTACGGGAAGCCCTCGCCGCGCACCGCCCCGTCGTGGCACTGGAGTCGACGATCATCGCGCACGGTCTGCCGCGACCCCGGAATCTACGGGTCGCGGAAGAGCTGGAAGAGCTCGTACGGTCCGCGGGGGCCGTCCCCGCGACCATCGCCGTACTGGACGGAAGGGCCCATGTCGGCCTGGACAAATCCGAGTTGGAGCGGGTCGCCGGGGATCCCACGATGCGGAAGCTCGGGCACCGGGACCTTGCTCCGGCGCTGGCGGCGGGAGCGAGCGGGGCGACGACCGTGTCCGCGACGGCGTTCCTCGCGGCCCGCGCGGGGCTGCGCGTCTTCGCGACGGGCGGCCTCGGCGGTGTGCACCGGGAGTGGACCGAGACCCAGGACGAGTCCGCGGATCTCCGGCTGCTCGCACGGACCGACATCACCGTGGTGTGCGCGGGCGTGAAGTCGATCCTGGACGTCCCCGCGACGCTGCAGCGCCTGGAGACACTCGGGGTCGGAGTGCTCGGCTACCGCACGGAGCACTTCCCCGGCTTCTATCTCAGCAGTTCGGGGGAGCCGGTGGACTGGACGGTGCGCACGCCCGAGGAGGTCGCGGAAGTGATGCGGGCCGGGGACACGCTCGGCGGTCCCCCCGCGGCGCTGATCGTCGCCAACCCCGTACCGCAGAAGGACCAGCTGGATCCCGCGCTGCACGACCGCGTACTGGCGGAGGCGCTGGACGCGTGCCGCAAGCGCGGCACCGTGGGCCAGGCCGTCACACCCTTCCTGCTCGACCATCTGAAGCGGCAGACCGAAGGGGCGTCACTGGAGGCCAACGTGGCGGCGGTGCGCGGAAACGTATCGCTTGCGGCGCGGATCGCCATCGCCTGGGCCACGATCGACGAGGGACCGCTGGAGCGGGACCCGGCAGGATCCCAGTGACCGGCGGCGGCCTTCTCGTCGTCGGGGACGTGGTCACGGATGTGGTGGCCCGGCATGTCTCGCCACTCGTCCACGGCACGGACACGGCGGCCCGGATCAGCACGCTGCCGGGCGGGGCCGGCGCCAATGCCGCCTGCTGGGCGGCACGTTCGGGCTGCCGGGACGTACGTCTGGTGGCGCGGGTCGGCGCGGACTCCGCGGCCTGGCACGAGGATGCGCTGCGGCGGGCGGGGGTGCGTCCTCTGCTGGTGGTGGACGACGGCGCGCCGACCGCCACCGTCGTCGCGCTCGTCGACTCCGCGGCCGAACGCACCTTCCTCACCGACAGCGGCGCCGTGTTGCGCCTCTCCCCCGCCGACTGGTCGCCGTCGCTGCTCGACGGCATCGCGCATCTGCATCTCTCCGGCTATCTCCTCTTCGCCGCGACGAGCCGCGCGACGGCCCTGCTCGCCCTGCGGGAGGCCCGGCGGCGGCACATCCCGGCGAGCGTGGATCCAGCCTCCGCGGGCTTCCTCACCGAACTCGGCGCCGACACGTTCCTGACAGCCGTGGAGGGAGCGGAGCTGCTGCTGCCGAACGCGGACGAGGCCCGGCTGCTCACCGGACTCCCCGAACCGGCTGACGCCGCCGCCAAGCTGAGCCTGATGTTCCCTCAGGTCATCGTCACCCTGGGCGAGGAGGGCGCCCTGCTCGCCGCCGGAGGGACGGTGACCGGACGCGTACCGGCCGTTCCGGTGCGCGCAGCGGTGGACTCCACCGGGGCGGGCGACGCGTTCACCGGAGGGTTCCTCGCGGCGCGGCTGGCGGGGGCGGACGAGGCCACGGCCGCAGCGGCGGGCTGCCGGTCAGGGGCCGAGGCGGT
Organism: Streptomyces sp. NPDC048411; assembly: GCF_040704695.1. NCBI lineage: Bacteria > Bacillati > Actinomycetota > Actinomycetes > Kitasatosporales > Streptomycetaceae > Streptomyces > Streptomyces sp. NPDC048411. Next base: position 74,695 of record NZ_JBEZKL010000015.1, on the reverse strand, counting down.
CGCAACGGTCGGCGGCCGGCCCGGCGGCTGATCTACCCGCCCCTGGGCAACCCGGTCCAGGCGGGGTGGAGCGGATCGTCGGCCCGGACGACCGCGTCCGCACGCCCGGCGGGCTCCACCTCCTCCTCGTACCGCGCGAACGCGGGCAGAGTCCACCGCTCGCTCTCCTCGGTGCGCCGCCGCAGCGCACCCGGCGAGAGCCTCAGATGGAGACTCAGGTCGAACGGGAACCAGTGCCCGAGCAGCAACGGCCCGTGCATCACCAGCACGCCGCCCTCAGGAAGGTGCTGATACGGGCTGCGGGTGGCCCGGTCCGTCACCGGGTCCCACAGATCGGGCAGCACCCGCCCGCTGCCGCCCAGCTCCAGCGGCCCGAAGACCTCACGCCAGAGAGCTCCCGTGTCGAACCAGCTGTCGACGTACGAGTCGGGGTCCCGCTTGCCGTACTCGTAGCGCAGGCTCGCGGGGCGCAGGAATCCCTCGGTGGACACGACGAGCACGGCTCGGCCAAGGATCCTCAGCTCCTGCGCGACACGCTCGGCCGGCCGGCCGGTGCGGGCGGCCGGAGCGCCGTCGATGCCGACCTTGAGCCACGGTCCGCCGTCGGACGGCTTCAGCCCGTCGGCGTACGCGGCAACGGTTTCGGCCAGCCGTTCCCAGGTGATCGCTTCGAATCGCACCCGACCATCATCGCCCCGGTGTCGGCGCGTCGGCGTCGGCCGTCCCACCAGCGGGTTGCCTCGTCATCGCCGGGCGGGGGCGGCATGCCTTCCCTCTGGTCCGGAGCGGGAGCCGGGGCACCCTGCGCCGAGCGCCCGCACCAAGTGCTGCGCGAGGGCCGCACGGCGCGCCGGGAGGAGACCGCCCGTGCTCGCCCTGTCCTACGCCTCCGGCCCCTCCCCGTCCATGGCCCTTCGCCCCTGTCCTCGTGCGGGGAGACGCTCGCCGGGCCGGCGTCGTCGCGGGCGGGCGTCACGCGCTACGTCACTTCTGCGCGCCGCAGTCCACCGCTTCGGCGTCGTCGGAGAGTGCGCTTCCCTCGGGCAGCAGATAAGTCACCCAGAGCACGACCGGCTCGGTGCCCAGATTCCGTCCGATGTGGCGGTGCTCAGACCCGGACGGTTCGATGAACGAGGTACCCGCAGGCGTCACTTCGACCGAGCAGTCGTCCAGTGTGCGCGTCAGCGTCCCCGACTTGACGACGGCGATCAGCTGGCCGCTGTGGGTGTGCCAACCGGTGGAGCCGCCCGGCTCCAGGGTGATCGTCCGGAAGGTCACATCCGTACGGCCCTTCGGCGTTTTCACCTTCAGTTTGCCGACCGATGTGCCCTTCGCGACGATCGTGCCGCTCACCCCGCTGCCGGGCGTGGCAAGTGCCGCCGACGGCACGAAGCCGAGCGCCGCCACACAGCCGCCGATGACCAGGGTCTTCCCCACTCGCCCCTGCGGCCCTGACTGTCCCTCCCATTCCAGCTGTTCCTGCTGCCCCTGCCGTCTGCCGATCCTCACCCGAATTCCCTCCGCCTCGGTGCCCCGGACATCCCAAATAACCCGACGCTACCCGGGAGTTGATCCTCGGAATCACCCGGACGCAGCGGTCTTCGAGAAGGCCGCCACGAAGGTCCTCACCAAGGTCGCCGCGATGGCCCTCGCGATGGTCACGCGCCGCGCAGCTCAGCGGCCAGCGCCCCCTCGCCCGTGACCTCGATGCGTCCGCCCTTCACGGCCTCGGCGAGCGTGAATTCACCTCGCCCGAGCGCGAGACAGACCTCGTCGTCGAGCACGATCCGGGCGTCCGCGTGAGCGGCCGGCCCGTCCCCGTACACCCCCATACCGTCGGCCGGTCCACTCGATCCGCCCACGCGCACGTGGAACTCCCCCTCATCGAGGCGGACTTCGACGACTCCCGCGTGGGTCAACCCGTCCAGCGCGCGCAGCAGCGGCAGCGCGAACCAGTGCGCCCGCACCGCAGTCGTGTGTGCGTGCGTAACTCGGATGCTGGTTCGCTCGTTGATGTGGTCGTCGGGCTGGAACGCTGGAGGGGGTGAGGGGTGTGCGGCGGAGGATCATGCTGGGTGAGGGTGAGGTGCAGCAGGTCGCTGCCGCGTGTGCCCGCGCGTTCCGGGGTGTCGACACCGTGACCGGACAGGCGTTGCCGGAGACGGAGTTGGTGGAGCGGGTGCGATGGCTGGCCTCGCTGGTGGAGGGCTTGGCGTCGGGTGTGGTGCGGGGGCACTGGAGCGGGCCGGATCTGGCCCGGTTGGCGTCCGGGGTGGAGGCGGCCGGGGTATCGTTGCCGTCGCAGGCGTGGATGGCGCTACGACGTCTGGGCTGGCGGACAAAGACGCCTGCGGGTGTACGTCCCCGATCGGGTGGGGCGGATCGCGGAAGAGCAGGCGGGGCGGGTGCTGCGCTCGGCCTGGTGGCGGGCCCAGGTCGTGGACGCGGTCCTGGTCACCTGGCCCGCCGACCCCGTGCGGCGGACCGAAGCGGAGTGGGAGGCGTTGCGAGCCGCGCTGCCCGACGGCGGAAGCGGGGCCGTGGCGTCTGTACTGCGGGCCCGCACGAAACAGATCGCGGACTTCCGCCGTGTGCGTGGCCGGTTCCCGGCCGGGGTGACGGAACTGGAGCCGACGCCCGGGGTGGGTGGGCAGGTGGTACTCGCGGCGGTGGACCGGCAGCTCGCCACCCTGACCCGCTGCCCCGAAGACCCGCATCGGTACGCGGCGTTGACGGTGAAACTGCCCGTCCGGCCCGACCCGGCCTCCCGTAAGGACTGGCACGAGGTACACGTCCGGTTCCGGCTGCCCGACCACATACCCGCCCACGCCGCACTGTGCGCACCCACCCTCCGCGTCCGCGAGAGCCGCCTCCTGCTCGACGTCCCGTACGCGGTCAGTGTGCCGAAGCCCGCGAGGACGGGGCATCGGGTGGCGGTCGCGTTCGACTGGGGCCTGAACACCCTGCTGACCGGCGGCACCCTCCGCCTCACCGACGAACCCCAGCCCCGCGCCCTGACGGACGGACAGCCCCGGTTCCTGCGGGTGAACGGCGCCCTCGCCAAGGCCGACCGGCTCCGCCTTAACGGGGAGCGGATCAGCGCACGCATCGACCGCCTCCAGACCCTTGTCAACTCCCGCCGCGCCCGCGGGCTCCGCCCGGACCCGTGGGTGGTGGCGAAGCTCGCCGTCCTGGAACAGGAACGCGTACGGGTGGCCAGTCGGCGGTCCCGGCTGAACGCGGGCCTGGCCCGGGCTGCAGCCCGGTTCATGGTCGATCACGCCGTGGCGGCCGGGGCGACGGTGATCTACCTGGAGGACCTGCGGGACATGGAGGCCCGCGGCAAGGGCCGCACCCTCAACCTCCGGCTCTCCCAGACAGTCCGCGGCCAGATCGTCACCCACACCCGCCACCAGGCCGCAGCCTCCAGGATCGCCGTGGTGATCGTCCCGCCCCGGGGCACCTCCAAGTACTGCCCGCGCTGCCTGACCGCGTTCCGCCACCACAAGGCGCCCGACGACCGCACATCGGGGTGGGCGTGGGCCACCTGCCCGAACCCCGCGTGCGGGTACAGCACGGGACGGGACAACGCCGCCTGGCAGCGGATCGGCGCCCGCGGGCTGTCCCACCAGACCAAGACCAGCCCCGACCGCACCAGTAGCACCCTCGTGGTGCGCAGCGTGGTCGCGGCTCTGGACCGTCCGGTCCAGTACCAGAGGGCGGACCGCACCAAGAGCGGTCCCACCCTGAGAAGACGCCCGGTGCCCGGGAAGCGGCACCAGGCCCCCGCCCCACCCGCGTCCACACCGGGAGGAAAGCGTCCGGCGGGGCGGCACCCCACGCACCCGACCCACCGCACCCAGCGGCGACGACGGCAGCAGGAACCGACCACGATCGGCACCCCCGCCCGGCACCAGCCGGACGGGGCACGACTCGGGGCAGGCTTCCACCGCCACGCCCACACCACCCCCACCCGGGGACAACCGAGTCATCTCCCGGCGATCCCGCAACACCAGGATCACCCAGGAAACCCAAGCCAATCTGAGACGCTGTACGAGCAGCGCAACCGGGCCTGGGAGAAGCTCAACGAGATCCCCGGAGTATCGTGCGTGAAGCCGAAGGGCGCGCTGTACGCGTTCCCGCGCATCGACCCGAAGGTGCATCGAATCGTCGACGACGAGAAGTTCGTCCTCGATCTGCTGCTGCGGGAGAAGGTCCAGGTGGTTCAGGGCACGGGCTTCAATTGGCCGCGTCCCGACCACTTCCGGATCCTGGCCCTCCCGTACGCTGACGATCTCGACGCGGCGATCAGCCGCATCGGCCGCTTCCTGAACGGATACCGCCAGTGACCTGCCCCGCCTGCCGGTTCGCCGTTCATACGCAGTTCGCCTCGCCCGAACTCGTGGGACCGATCGTCGAAGGCGGACTCGATCCGGCCACCGACCCGGGCTGGGCGGACTCGGGGGCAGGGTCGCCCGCCGAGTACGCGCGCTGGGCAGGTCACTTGTGCGGTGTGACCTGTCTGCGCATGGCGCTCGGTGCCGGCGCCCCGCCGCTGTTCGCCCTGCGTGACGGAGCGCTTGAGTACGGCGCGTACACGGAGGATGCCGAGGGGGCGATCCGAGGTCTGGTCTACGCGCCCTTCGCACAGTACGTGCGGGAAGTGCACGGCCTCGATGCCACCGTCCACCGCCACTTGTCGACGGACGGGATCGTGGCCCTGCTGGACGAGGGGCGGACGGTGATGGCGTCGGTGCACTACGCGATCCGGCATCCGGATCAGCCCGCTCCGGGGCGGGGCGGCCATCTGGTGCTGCTGACGTCCCGCACGCCGGACGGCAAGGGAGTCCATTTCCACAACCCGTCGGGCACGACGGCCACGACGCGGGCCGCGGAACTCCCCCTGCCCGACTTCGAGCGGTTCTTCGCGGGGCGCGGGGTATCGCTCGCCAACGGCGCGCGACGGGGGCCACGGACGGAAGCGGACCCGGGGGCGTAGCCGGCCAATGCAGTTGCTTTTGAGCTGCGGATGGCGCTGCCGAGGCCCCACGTGTGGGAACGGCCCCGGGACGTCTCCTTCGCCCTCGACGTGCTCGCTCGGGAACAGCCCCTTGGTCCGGTCGGTGTGGCGGGTTTCTCCCTCGGCGGCTATACGGCAGTGGCACTTGCGGGAGCCCGTGTCGATCCGCACATCCTGTGGGCGGTGCTGACGGGGGCGATCCCGTTGCCAGAGATTCCCGAGTTCCCCGGCGCGCTGGAGGCGCTGCGGAAGAAGTACCCGCTGGACGAGTCGTCACGACGTGCGCTGGACGCCGCCGCAGCAGACCTCTCGGATCCCCGAGTGCGGGCGGTCTTCCAGGTGGCCCCCGGAGTCGGTGGTCTCGTGACCCCGGAGAGCCTGGCAACCGTGCAGGTGCCGGTGGGCATCCGCTGGGGTGGAGCGGACACGGTCAACCCGTACGACGTCGACACCAGGCCGTACCTGGAGTACATCCCTACAGCGAGTGGCCGCTCGGCCGGACCCGACGTTCGCCACGACGACTTCTTCACGCCGGAACCTGCCGACCCGGCTGTCCGTGTTCGGGTCGGCAGGGAGGCGGCCGCCTTCTTCCAGCAGCACCTTGGCTGAGCCCTCGACGGACACGACGTCGGCGTGGAGCTCAGGGTTACCCGATGCCGGGTTTTCGGGGCACCGGCCCGAGCCATGGGGCGCAGCGGAATTCAGCCGGGCAGTGCCGCGCTGAGGTCGACCTCGATCAGCTGTCCGTGGAAGCCGAGCCGCGCGACGCCGAGCAGCGTGCTCGCGGTGGTGAACGCGGGCCCGATGACCGAGCCGGTGAGCCGGCGCCAGGCGGCTCCAAGGTCAATGACGTCGTCGCTGACCACGTAGATGACCGACCGGACGACCCGGGAGGGCTCGGCGCCCACAGCCGCCAGGGCGACGAGCGCATTGGCCGCCACCTGATCGATCTGGGCGTCCAGGTCGCCCGGTCCCACCAGCGCGCCGGAACGGTCGAGCGGACACTGCCCGGCCAGGTACGCGGTCCGGCCCGCCTCCACCACAGTGATGTGGTGATAGCCCGGTGTGGGGTGCAGCTGGTCCGGATTGATCCGGCTGATCTCCGCAGTCATGCAGATGAGTCTGACGGCCCGGGTCACTGGGCGCACCGGGATTTCGGCGGGCCCGCAGGCCGCTCATGCAGCCGTACGGGCCCCGCGCCCGTGCGGCCGATTGAGCCGGCGCGCCAGCCCGTGCACTCCCGCAACGGCCACCGGGAAGAACGCCAGCGCCGCAGCCGCCGTACCGACGCCGCCGCTCTCGATATCGGCCGCCTTCAACCGCCGCAGGGCCCACAGCGAGTACGGGATGACAACGGTCGGCGCCGTGGCAACCCCCGGTGTGTAGCCGCGGTACGCCACTGCCTGCGCCATGTGCACGACGCCGTGCAGCCCGAATCCGACCAGTACGGTCCGGAAGAACGGGCTGCGACCGCCGGTGCGCGCCCCGTCCGCCGACGCCGCCGCCATGACTGTGCCCATGAGGCCGATGGCGGCATTGACATCCCGCCGCGAGAGCTCCATTCGCGCCCAGACCCGTTCGGGCACTCTCGGGAATCGCTTCTGGAGCCGCGGCCGGGCGGACCACGCCCAGCCGGCCATGGTGGCCAGCTCCTCCAGATCGTTGGCCACCCAGGCGGCGAACAGCCCCCAGGTCACCGCCCTGGAAACCTCGGTCTCCGCCATACCAGCCCCCAGCGTCGCAGTACGATGACAGCACCTTACAACACAACGCAACGTTGCGTTGCTTTTCTCTGGAGTGCCCATGGCCGCCGATCAGACCGTGAACCGCCGCCCGGGCAAGGGCCCTCGTGCCGCCGAAGCGATCTTCGACACCACACTGCGCCATCTCGCGGAACGCGGATACGCCCGTCTCACCATAGAGGCCGTCGCTCAGGACTCCGGGGTCAACAAGACGACGATCTACCGTTGGTGGCCCTCGAAACCGGCGCTGCTGCGGGCGGCCATGCTCCACGCCCGGGTCCTCGACTTCGACATCCCCGATGCGGGCAGTCTCCGCGGTGACCTGATCGCCCTCACCGAACAGATCGTCGGCCTGCTCACCGACGAGCGTACGGAACCGGTCGCCCGCGCCATGACCGCGGGCACCGGCCTGCCGGACGACGAACTCGCCGCGCTCACCCGCGACTTCTTCGCCGACCGGTTCTCCCGCGAGCAGCCGGTCTTCGCCCGCGCCATCGCCCGTGGTGAGCTCCCGAAGGACGCCGACCCGATGCTGCTGATGGACCTGATCGCGGGGGCGGTCTGGATGCGGGTGCTGCTCCGCCGCGAACCGGTACCGCCGGACTTCGCCCACGATGTCGTCGATGCCGTGCTGCCTCGCTGAGTGCGGCCCCGGTGCTGTCTTGGTCTGCCTGCGCAGCTGACAGACAGCCAGGGAGTCCGGGCGGAGCCGGTGTCAGCGGCCGAGCAGAGCCATGAGTGCGCCCACCGGGTCGGTGTCCGGCATCGCGCGAGGCCACCAGTCGTCCTTGTCCCGGTCCGATTCGTAGCCGTACCAACGGCCGTCGTGCCCGAAGCGGAGCTGAAGGGTGCCGCCGGGGTGGGTGAGGCGGTTGCGCCAGGGGTGGAATCGGGGGAAGTCGGTGGCTGCGAGCGCGGGGCGGGCCCGGTCGAAGGGACCGGCCGGGGGGTCCCAGGGAGTCTCCAGGACGTCCAGCCCTTCGGCGCCGCCCTGGCGCCAGGCGGCGACGGCGCGGGCCAGGTCGGTGGTGGTGCGGCCGGTGGCGTAGGCGAGCTCGCGGTAGAGGGCGCGGGTGGTGGCGGTGAGCCCGGCGGTGGGGCGGGCGGCGGCCAGCCGGACGGCGTCCTGCCAGGGGGTGAGCCCGGCGAGCGGATCATGTCCGGTGGTGAGGATCGTGAGCGCGCGGGCCGCCGCGTCGGTGGCGAGGTGGTCGAGGGCGAGCGGGTCGCGGGCGCCGGGCAGTTCAGGATACGAGGGCGGCTGGCCGGGATCCGCGGGTTCCGGGAGCGGGGAGGGCAGCGGCGGCAGGAATCGGTCGGTGAACGCGTCACGCGCCGGCACAGAGGGGGTGGCGGCGACCGCGGGCCGTTCCCGGGCGGAGTGCGCGGCGTTGCGCCGGCCCAGTTCCTCGACGAGTTCGCGCTCGCCCCGGCCGCGCAGCAGCAGCAGGACGAACGGGTCGGTGTCGAGCAGGCGGGCCATCTGGTAGCAGAGGGCGGCGACGTGCTTGCAGGGCCAGCCGTGATCGGGGCAGGAGCAGCTCGGGTCGAGGTCGTCCGCGGCGGGCAGCAGTCCGACGCCGGCCTCGGCCGCCGTGTCGACCAGTCCGTGCGGCATCTCCTTGGCGCGCAGCGCGGAGAGATGGCCGGGCCGCTCGGCGACGGCGTCGAGGAAGGTGTCCCAGCCGGTGTCGGTGAGGGTCCGCAGCCGCAGTTCGGTCCGGTACGGGCGGGGGCGGCTGCCCTGGACGTAGGCGACGACGCGGCCGGGAGTCACGGTGATCGCGGCGACATGGCCACTGTCGGCGTACGCACGGCCGCGGGCGAGGCGTCCCTCGTCCATCGACAGGGACTCCAGCGCCGCCACCCAGGACCGGCCCCACCAGCTGTCCGCGAACGGTGCGTCGCCGTCGGACGTGCGGGGCGGCACGGCGTCGAAGGTGCGCCTCAGGTCGTCGGGGCCCGGGCGGGCGCGGACATACGACGCGGGCCGGGAGCGGGGGCTCATGACGGCCCCCGGAGCGAGACGAGATCGGCGAGGTCACGGTCGCTGAGTTCGGTCAGCGCGGTCTCTCCGGTGCCGAGCACCGCGTCGGCCAGGGCCTGCTTGGCCGCCAGCATCTCGCCGATCCGGTCCTCGACGGTGCCCTCCGCGATCAGCCGGTGCACCTGGACGGGCTGGGTCTGGCCGATGCGGTACGCGCGGTCGGTGGCCTGCTCCTCGACCGCCGGGTTCCACCAGCGGTCGTAGTGGATGACATGGGCGGCGCGGGTGAGGTTCAGTCCGGTGCCCGCCGCCTTGAGCGAGAGCAGGAAGACGGGTACCTCGCCGGACTGGAAGCGGTCCACCATCCGTTCCCGTTCGTCCACCGGCGTACCGCCGTGCAGGAGCTGGGACGGGACGGCGCGCGAGGCGAGGTGGGCGGAGAGGATCCGGGCCATCGTCACGTACTGGGTGAAGATCAGCACGGAGCCGTCCTCGGCGAGGATCGTGTCGAGGAGTTCGTCCAGCAGCGCGAGCTTGCCGGAGCGGCCGATGAGGCGGGTCGGCTCCTCCTTCAGGTACTGCGCGGGGTGGTTGCAGATCTGCTTGAGCGAGGCCAGCAGCTTCATGATCAGTCCGCGGCGGGCGATGCCTTCGGAGGCCTCGATGAACGCCATGGTCTCGCGTACCGCCGCCTCGTACAGCGTGGCCTGTTCGCGGGTGAGGAAGACGGGGTGGTCGGTCTCCGTCTTGGGCGGCAGCTCCGGGGCGATGCCCGGATCGGACTTCTTGCGGCGCAGCAGGAACGGCCTGACCAGCCGGGAGAGACGCTCGATCGCTTCTTCGTTCCCGAGTCCTGCCGCGGTGCCGGTGTTCTCGACGATCCGGGCGTGCCGGGCACGGAACGCCTTGAGAGGGCCGAGCAGCCCGGGGGTGGTCCAGTCGAGGAGGGCCCAGAGCTCGGAGAGGTTGTTCTCCACGGGGGTGCCGGTGAGGGCGATCCTGGCCGGGGCCGGGATGGTGCGCAGCGCCTTCGCGGTGGACGAGTGCGGATTCTTCACGTGCTGTGCCTCGTCGGCGACGACAAGTCCCCAGCTGTGCTGGGCGAGTTCGGCGGCGCTGGACCGCATCGTTCCGTACGTGGTGAGGACGAAGCCGTCGTCGGGGTCGTCGAGCGTGCGGTCGGTGCCGTGGAAGCGGCGGACGGGAACACCCGGGGCGAAGCGGTTGATCTCCCGGTGCCAGTTGCCCAGGAGGGAGGCGGGGCAGATCACCAGGGTGGGTGCGGGGTGCCTGCGGCGCAGATGCAGGGCGATGACGGTGATGGTCTTGCCGAGTCCCATGTCGTCGGCGAGGCAGCCGCCGAGGCCGAGCGATGTCATCCGGTCGAGCCAGGCCAGGCCGCGCAGTTGGTAGTCGCGGAGCGTGGCCTCCAGCCCGGGCGGCGACTCGATGGTGGCGTCGTCGGCGAGGATGCGGGTGCGGAGTCCGGCGAGGGCACCGGCGGGCACCGCCTCGACCTGTTCACCGTCCACCTCCGCGCTGCCGGTCAGCGCGACGGCGAGGGCGTCCACCGGGTCGAGCAGGCCGAGCTCACGCTTGCGTGCCTTGCGTACGAGCGCGGGGTCGACGACGACCCACTGGTCCCGCAGGCGCACCACTGGACGGTGGGCCTCCGCGAGGATGTCCATCTCCCGCTCGGTGAGCTGCTCGTCGCCCAGCGACAGCTGCCAGTTGAAGGAGAAGAGCTGCTCGGCGTCGAAGAACGAGGTGCCGTCGGTGGCCGAGCCGGGCGCGGGCCGTACGACGGCGGCGGCCGTGAGGGAGCGGACGAGTTCGCGCGGCCAGTGGACGCTCACGCCTGCCGCCGCCAGCCGCGCCCCGGCGTCGCTCAGCAGCTCGTACAGCTCGTCCTCGGTGAGGGCGAGCACGTCGGGGACGGGCTGGTCCAGCAGCCGTTCAAGCGGCGCCCAGGCCCGGGCGGCGCGGCGCAGTGCGAGCACGGCGTCGATCCTGGCCCGCGGCCCGAACGGTTCGCCACCACCGCCGTCCCACAGAGCGGCGGCGTCGATGACGTACGTCGGGTCGGCCAGGCTGTGCACCTGCGTGATCGCCGCGGCGGCATGCCGCGCGGGGTCGCGGTGGATGTCCGCGGCGTCCTCGGTGGAATCGTCGGCGTCGGGGCCGCCGTATGTGTCGGCGGTGTCGAAGAGTTCGTACGCCGACAGGTCGAGCCGGAGCGACACCCGCACCCCCGCGTCCAGACCGGCAGCGACCTCGGCGGCCCAGTCGCGGGCGCGGGGCAGATGCTGGGCCTCGCGGGCCGCGAAAGGGGCGCCCATCGCGTACGCCGCCGCGGGTGTCCGGGGCAGGGTGTCGGCGACCGCGTCGAGGAACGCACCGAGCAGCGACTCGGGGTCCGGGAGCTGAAGCGGTGCGCGGTCCGGGAGCGGGACGGCATGTGCCTCGGGCGGCATGGCCGCGGCGATCGCGCGCAGATGGGCGATGTCCTCGGCGTCGCGCGGACCAGCCCGCCAGGCGTCGTGGTCCTCGGCCGTCAGACCGGGGACCAGCCGGCCGCGCGCCACCAGGTTGAGCCCATGGAGTGCGGCCGCTCCCCAGCAGCGGGCGGCCGGATGAGCGGACTGCCGGTGCCGGGCACGGACCAGCAGCGGCAGGGCGTCGGCGACGGGCAGCAGGACGGCGGGCACCGCGCGGACACGGACTTCGCCCTGCTCCCCGTGGCGTTGCACGACGGTGATCTCGGCGCCTTCGGCCGGCCCGGCCTCCGGAAGCGGACCGTCGTCCGGCTCCCAGAAGGCGACTCGCCCGTCCCTCGGCAGCGAGGCGGGCAGGAAGACGGCAGCGCACCGCAGAAAGCGAGCCGTGGCCGCGTCCTGCGCGTCCTGTTGCACACGTCCTGCCGAGGTCATCGCTCCCCTCCCGTCCCGCGCTCGATCGTCTGATCTCACTGACTCCGCGAGTCTAGGCGGGGGGTCTGACAACCGGTCCTCGGCCGGCATTCGCTCAGGTCAGTGCCTGGCGAGTGGCTTCGGGCGGGCGACCCGCGTGGGCCCGGAGGCCGCCGGCGCGGCGGCAGGTGCAGGCGGAGGCGGAGGCGCGGCCGCAGGCACCACGGGCGGCACCTGTTGCGGCTCCGGCTGCGGTTGTTGCTGCGGTTGCTGCTGCAGCTGTCCGGGCTGCTGCGCCCGCTCCAGGAAGCGAAGCAGTTCCACCGGGAACGGCAGCACCAGTGTGGAGTTCTTCTCCGCCGCGACCGCGACCACGGTCTGCAGCAGTCGCAGCTGCAGCGCGGCCGGCTGGGCGGACATCATGCCGGCCGCTTCGGCCAGTTTCTTCGATGCCTGCAGCTCCGCGTCCGCATTGATGACCCGCGCGCGCCGCTCGCGGTCGGCCTCGGCCTGGCGCGCCATGGAGCGCTTCATCGTCTCCGGCAGCGATACGTCCTTGATCTCCACCCGGTCGATCTGGACGCCCCAGCCCACCGCGGGACTGTCGATCATGAGCTCCAGTCCCTGGTTCAGCTTCTCCCGGTTGGACAGCAGGTCGTCGAGGTCACTCTTGCCGATGATCGACCGCAGGGATGTCTGCGCCATCTGCGACACCGCGAACCGGTAGTCCTCGACCTCCACGACCGCGCTCGCGGCGTCGACCACCTTGAAGTAGATGACCGCATCCACCCGCACCGTCACGTTGTCCCTCGTGATGCCGTCCTGTGCGGGCACGGGCATCGTGACGATCTGCATATTGACCTTCCGCATATGCTCGACGCCGGGAAGGATCATGGTGAATCCGGGGCCGCGCACATCGTTGCGCAGCCTGCCGAGCCGCAGTACGACGCCCCGTTCGTACTGCTTCACGATCCGCGCAGCGGCCAACGCGTAGACCACACCCACGGACGCCGTCGCCGCTATCGCGACCACCAGTTCTTCGACCATGACGGACCCCTGAAAGCCGGAAACACCTTATTTGCGCCGCTATTATCACGTTATGCCCATTAAGTACACCGGGCGAACCTCGACCCACGCGATGATCACCCGGCAGGCCCTGCACCGGATGCCGGCGCGGCCGGGAGCGGGCAGGGTGACCATCGTCAGCACCTGATGTACGGACGAGCCGGACGAGACAGACGAGGACCCGCCCATGCCCTTGATCGATCAACGACGCCGCCGTCTCGGCATCGCAGCCGGGACCGCGCTGCTGACCCTCACCGTCGCCGGCTGTTCCGGTCTCGGTCGCACCGCGGTCGGGCCGGTCACCTACGTCACCGAGCGGAATGCCGTGATCATGTTGAACAGCCCCTTGGTGAAGGGCTGCCACCGGCTCTTCCCGGGTGCCAAAGCAGTGCGTAACGGGACCCTGATCGACATCATCCTGTACCGGACACAGGACTGCACGGGCCCGGGGACGACGTACCTCGCCACCACGTTCACCGATGTGAACGCAGCGACTTCCCTCCCCTGGCGCAGCTTCAGCACGGTCCACTGACCGCGGTGGCGGCGAGCCGCCGCAGCCCGGCACCGAGGCGCATCCGCGGGACGCTGTTCGGTGCCGGGCTGCGGCGGTGCACGTACGGAGGCCGCTCGCCCTATGCACGCCTGCGGATGAGCGCGACCAGCCGTGCCGTTCTGTCCCGCTGCTCCCGGGCGATCAGGACGACCAGCCCGATGAGCAGTGCGGGCATGATCGCGTTCACCGGGTCGAGCAGCGTCAGTTGGACGATGGAGGCGCCGGCCAGCAGTCCGGCGAAGGCCATCGCCGCGACGCCGGACAGCAGGGGTACCAGCAGGGCGATGGCACCTGCCATCTCCAGGGCGCCGATGAGGTACATCGCACCATGGCTCCAGCCCATGCGGTCGAAGGACTCGACCGCGGTTTCATGGGCGATCAGCTTGGCGAACGCGCTGAAGGCGAAGAACAGGGCGAGTACAACCCGCGCGACGGCCAGCGCGACCGCACCGCGGCTGCGTGCCGTGTTCTCCGTCGTGGCGTCAGTGGTCGTCGCGTTCGTCGCCGTCTTGATCTCGGACATCGGGGTCTCCTCGAAGAAGCGTCGCGTGGTGTCGCGTACACAGGGGTAGACCCCACCGCCGTCCGAAACTCATCGCTCCTCCCCCGCCTGGGCTCTTTCGTTCGGATCAGGCCGGATCAGACCCCGCGAGCCCGGCATGATCCAAACGAGAGGCCCTACATGGGCAGGGCCCGCACCCACACCCCGTCAGCCGTGAGATACCGGTCCACGGTCAGTCCCGCCGCCTCCAGATGCCCCTCGAACTGTTCCTTCGTCAGCCGGCGCGACAGAAAGGTCTGGGTCCATCGCGCATCGTCGAAGACGTACTCCGCGCGCACCGCATGCACCTCGTCGCCGACGGGGTCCGCCGAGACGATCCGTACGGTGCAGCCGGACGCGTCGACACGCTCCCGCGGCAGATCGGTGTGATAATCGATGCCCTCACGCTGCAGCAGTACGACGCCACCCTCCCTGACGTGCCGTCGGCAGACGCGCAGCATTCCGTCGCGCACCCGGTGTTCGCTCGCATGCACCAGGAACGACGCCAGCATCACCACGTCGAAGGTCTCGTCGCCGAGGTCGAGGGACTCGATGGGGCTCTGCACCGTACGCACGCCCCGTACGTGTTCCAGCATCTCCGGCGACTCGTCCACGGCCGTGACCTCGAAGCCACGCTCGACCAGCGCATGGGTCACGCGACCCGCCCCGCAGCCGAGTTCGAGAATGCTCGCACCGGCGGGTACCGCAGCCTCGATCACATCCGGTTCGCCGCCGACGGAAAGCCGTCTGTACAGCTCGACCGCGCAACCGTCCGGAGTGATCGAGCCGGGTCCCGTCCCCGAATATCCCTCACGCACCCGTCGTCCGCTCATATGCACCCGAACGAACGGCCGTTGGGTGCGGTTCCCGGCACACGGCGCCCTCCCGCGCCGGGCTCCTCGCCGCCCGGTGTCCGTCAGCACTCCGGATAGCGCTCCTGCGGCCACCCCACCGCCTGCTCGAACTCCAGGCACAGATCATCCGCCAGCTCGGTGATCACGGTCCGTCCCTCCGTCAGCACGAGCCAGGAAGCAGGGAGTTGCACGTCACCGTGGCGGGCGCCGAGCAGGTTGCCGCAGACCGAGCCGGTGGAGTCGCTGTCGCCCGAGTGGTTGACCGAGAGCAACAGCGACTCCGCCACCTCGTCGGCGCCGGGCAGCACCAGGGCGCAGTACACGGCGATGGCGAGGGCCTCCTCGGCCACCCAGCCCGCCCCCAGCGACTCCACCTTCTCGGCGGTCGGCGCCCCCTGCGCGGCCAGGTCGACGGCCGCGCGCAGCGCCGCCGTCGTCTCCTCGTGCCCCGGGTGGCGCGCCAGCATCTCCATGGCGCGCAGCACGGCGCCCGCCATCGAATCGCCCTCCAGCAGATGGGCGATGATCGCGGCGAGGGCCCCGGCGGCGAACGCACCGGTCGGATGCCCATGGGTGATCTGGGCGCAGCGGGCGGCGAGCGCGAAGCCGGTCGCCGCACCCTCGCCGATCAGGCCGAAGGGCGCGGACCGCATCACCGTGCCACATCCCTTGGACCCGGTGTTGACCGGACCCGGCAGGCCGATCGGTCCCGTCGGGTCGGGGATGTGGCCGGCCGCGAGTCCGGTGAGGCAGGCGTTGCCGGGGGCCCGGCGGGCATACAGGAAGCGCTGCTGCCGCAGCCACCCGGTCCGTACGAGGTCGTCCCCGTCGCGGGCGGGCGGTGCCGGATGGTTCTGGGTGTCGAGCCAGCGCAGATAGGCGTTGCGGACCATGGCGGTCTCGGCGCCGCCCATCCCCTTCGACATGGCCCGGGAGTGCGCCCTGATCAGCCCTTCCGCGGTGAACAAGGTCATCTGCGTGTCGTCGGTGACCCGGCCGACGACCCCGTCCCCGTCCGCGACGGGTTCCCGGACGCCCTGCTCCCCGTATGCCCGGCGGATACCGGAGAGCGACAGGAATTCCACCGGGTTTCCCAGGGCGTCCCCGATCGCGCCGCCGAGCAGCGACCCGCGGACCCGGGCCCGGCGGGTGGCGCTGTGCCCCCATGGTGTGCCGTTCACGGACGGTCCCCCACATTCTGTCGTCGTCGTTACTCGAAACCGCCGTCGCGGGTCCATCCTGGGAGGAGAGGCGATCACCATGCGTACCGGCAATGAACCGATGACCGCACGTAGCCCGCTGCGCCTGCGGCTGTGCCTGAGTCTATGGGGCATGGCCTGGGCGGTATTCGGCCTGACAGCCTTCAGCCTGGTCGGCCGCCCGGGTTGGGCCGCGGCCTGCGGTCTGCTCCTGCTGCTGACGCTGGTGGATCTGGCAGTGATCGTCCACCACATCCATCAGGGCCCGCACTACCAGCCGGGCCGCAACATCCCCCCGTACGAACCGGACCACGGTGGACGCGGCCGGTACGGGCACTGAGCTCCGAGTCCCGGCGCGGGGCTCAGTCGTCAGGGACAGGAATCAGGGGCGGGTCAGCTAGGGCCTGTTCTGAGAGCCGTGATCCTCGTGGACGGGACCGTGGCGTCAGCCGTCCGTGCCGAAGCGGGCCGCCCGCAGATATTCCGGGTTCGGGTCGAGTGCGGCGGCCAGCCGGAAGTGACGCACGGCCTGTTCCGAACGGCCGGAGCGCTGGAAGGTACGGGCCAGCGCGAAGTGCGCGAACGCGTTGTCCGGCTCGCGCTCCAGAACGAGTTCGAATTCCAGCTCGGCCGGGCGCAGTTGGGCGGCAGCGAAGAAGGCGCGTGCGCGCAGCAGACGGGCGGCCGTGTTCTCCGGATGGGCCGCGATCACCGAGTCCAGCAATTTGACCGCGCCCCGCGGGTCGCGCGCGGCCAGCAGGCGTTCGGCCGCGCGGAAGTCGATGACATGGGTTTCCGGGGTCCTCTCGGGCACGGTCGCATCCTTCCCTTCGTCAACCCGTTTCCAACGTCCGGCCGGGTGCCGGTATTCCGGCCGGTGGACCGGCCCGCGGCGGCCCGCCGTGTCAGTCCCGTCCGGAGACGGCGGCGGCCCGCTGCGTCAGTTCCGCCCAGACCTTGCGGACCTGTGGCTCCAGCGCCTCCAGCGGTCCGTCGTTGTCGACGATCAGATCGGCGACGGACCGTCGCTGCTCGCGGGTGGCCTGGGCGGCCATCCGGGCGCGGGCCTCGGCCTCCGTCATGCCGCGCAGCCGTACGAGCCGGTCGAGCTGGGTCCCTGGGGCGGCATCCACGACGACGACCAGGTCGTAGAGCGGGGCGAGTCCGTTCTCGGCGAGGAGGGGGACGTCGTGGACGACGACGGAGTCGGGGCCCGCCGCCCGCTCCAGTTCGGCGGAGCGGGCGCGGACCAGCGGGTGGACGATCGCGTTGAGCGTGGCAAGCCGGTCGGCGTCGGAGAAGACGAGGGAGCCGAGCTTCGGCCGGTCCAGGGTGCCATCGGCGGTGAGGATGCCGTCGCCGAAGGCCTCGACGACGGCCGCGAGTCCGGGGGTTCCGGGCTCGACGACCTCGCGCGCGATCCGGTCGGCGTCGATCAGCACCGCTCCGTACGAGACGAGCAGCCGTGACACTTCGCTCTTGCCGGCGCCGATTCCGCCGGTCAGGCCCACTTTCAGCATGGTCGAGAGAGTAGCGCCGCCTCCGCGCGCCGTCATGGCCCGGTCACGCCGTCCGGGCCGGCGGTCAGCCGTCGCCCTCCCGCTCGGCGAGGAACCGTTCGAATTCGAGGCCGATCTCGTCGGCGGACGGCAGGTCGACCGGTTCCGCGACCAGGTTGCCGCGCGTCTCGGCGCCCGCGAGCGCGTCGTACTGGTGCTCAAGCCCCTCGACGAGCGAGACGAGCTCCTCGTCTCCCTGGTCGATCTGGCGGTCGATCTCCGTCTGCGTGCGGTGGGCCTCCGTGCGCAGGGAGTGCGCGATGGCCGGCAGAACCAGGCCGGTCGCGGCCGTGATCGCCTCCAGTGCGGTGAGCGCGGCGTCCGGGTACGCGGAGCGGGCGACGTAGTGCGGCACATGGGCGGCGACGCCGAGGACGTCGTGTCCGGCCTCCATCAGCCGGTACTCCACCAGTGCCTCGGCGGAGCCGGGGACCTGTGCCTCGTCGAAGGGGCTGCGGTGGCCGGGCATCAGGTCCGTGCGGTTGCCGTGCGGCGTGATGCCGACCGGCCGGGTGTGCGGGACGCCCATCGGGATGCCGTGGAAGTTGACGGCGAGACGCACCCCCAGCCGCTCGACGATCTGCTCGACGGCGGAGGCGAACCTCTCCCACTCCACGTCCGGCTCGGGCCCGGAGAGCAGCAGGAAGGGTGCCCCGGTGGCGTCCTGGACCACCCGGACGTCCAGCGTCGGGGTCTCGTACGCCGCCCAGCGGTCACGCCGGAAGGTCAGCAGCGGGCGCCGTGCCCGGTAGTCGACGAGCCGGTCGTGGTCGAAGCGGGCCACGACCTGGTGCGGCAGTGTCTCGAGGAGGCCGTCCACGATCTGCTCGCCGGTCTCACCCGCGTCGATGTACCCCTCGAAGTGGTAGAGCATGACCAGGCCGGCCGACTCCTGGGCGAGCGCCATGTCGACGACGGCCAGGCCCTTCGGCTCCCATTCGTACAAACTCTGCGGATCAGGCACGGTTACCGCTCCTCCTCGTATTCCTGGGGAAGAACGCCCGGCGGAACACAGGCATTCCCGGCCTGTGCCCTTTCACAGGGTGGTTACGCCAGAACGCGCCTGTGCAGTGCGGTGACCGCCTTCCGCCCGGCCGCGGAAACGAGTGAGGCCCGCTCCCCGAAGGGAGCGGGCCTCACTGTCAACTACTGCAGCCGATGACCGGCCGGAGGGTCAGAGCGTCAGCTCTGGCCGCCCGCCAGCTTCTCGCGCAGGGCAGCCAGGGCCTCGTCCGACGCCAGGGCGCCGGACGTGTCCGCGGACTCCGAGGAGTACGAGCCGCCGGCGCCGGAGGCAGCCGGGGCACCACCGGCCGGGGCGGCAGCGCCCTCGGCAGCAGCGGCCTCGTCGGCCTCGCGGGACTTGATGACCTGGGCGCGGTGCTGCTCGAAGCGCTCCTGCGCCTCGGCGTACTGCGTCTCCCACGCCTCGCGCTGGGTCTCGTAGCCCTCGAGCCAGTCGTTGGTCTCGGGGTCGAAGCCCTCGGGGTAGATGTAGTTGCCCTGGTCGTCGTAGGACGCGGCCATGCCGTACAGGGTCGGGTCGAACTCGACCGAGGCGGCGTCGGCGCCGAACGCCTCGTTGGCCTGCTTCAGCGAGAGGCTGATGCGACGGCGCTCGAGGTCGATGTCGATGACCTTGACGAAGATCTCGTCGTTGACCTGGACAACCTGCTCCGGGATCTCCACGTGGCGCTCGGCCAGCTCGGAGATGTGGACCAGACCCTCGATGCCCTCGTCGACGCGCACGAACGCACCGAACGGAACGAGCTTCGTGACCTTACCGGGAACGACCTGTCCGATCTGGTGCGTACGGGCGAACTGCTGCCACGGGTCTTCCTGCGTCGCCTTGAGCGACAGCGAGACGCGCTCGCGGTCCATGTCGACGTCGAGAACCTCGACGGTGACTTCCTGGCCGACCTCGACAACCTCGGAGGGGTGGTCGATGTGCTTCCAGGACAGCTCGGAGACGTGCACGAGACCGTCGACGCCACCGAGGTCCACGAAGGCACCGAAGTTGACGATCGAGGACACGACGCCGGAGCGGACCTGACCCTTCTGCAGGGTCGTGAGGAAGGTCTGACGGACCTCGCTCTGGGTCTGCTCGAGCCAGGCACGGCGGGACAGGACCACGTTGTTGCGGTTCTTGTCCAGCTCGATGATCTTGGCCTCGAGCTCCTTGCCCACGTAGGGCTGGAGGTCGCGGACACGACGCATCTCGACGAGCGACGCCGGGAGGAAGCCGCGGAGGCCGATGTCGAGGATGAGGCCACCCTTGACGACCTCGATGACGGTACCGGTGACGATGCCGTCCTCTTCCTTGATCTTCTCGATGGTGCCCCAGGCACGCTCGTACTGAGCGCGCTTCTTCGAGAGGATCAGGCGGCCTTCCTTGTCCTCCTTCTGGAGAACCAGGGCCTCGATCTCGTCGCCGACCTTGACGACCTCGTTCGGGTCGACGTCGTGCTTGATCGAGAGCTCGCGGCTCGGGATGACACCTTCGGTCTTGTAACCGATGTCGAGGAGAACCTCGTCCCGGTCAACCTTGACGATGACACCGTCAACGATGTCGCCGTCGTTGAAGTACTTGATCGTCTCGTCGATCGCCGCGAGGAACGCGTCCGCGTCGCCGATGTCGTTGACCGCAACCTGCGGAGTGGTGGCGGTGGTCTCGGTGCTGCTCGTCATGTGGGAAAGGGCTCCGGTACGGACAGTGAGTCGTAGGTACTGCTACGCCGA
This sequence comes from Streptomyces sp. NPDC048411, assembly GCF_040704695.1. Lineage (NCBI taxonomy): Bacteria > Bacillati > Actinomycetota > Actinomycetes > Kitasatosporales > Streptomycetaceae > Streptomyces > Streptomyces sp. NPDC048411. Next base: position 54,527 of record NZ_JBEZKL010000015.1, on the reverse strand, counting down.
GAGCCCGTATCGCCTCTGCAGAAGCCGGACAGCCGAGGAAGCACCCGACCCGGTGAGCGGGAGGCGCCTCGTGAACCGAGGGGACATGCAACAGACGCAAGCGCGGCCTGCTAGGTCTGAGGCGCGCAGGCTCGCAGCGCAACTTGTAGCATACGGGGGCAGCCGGGCAGGGTCAATGCGCGAAGGCGCACACGGGGGACACAAGGGCCCATACCCGGCACAATTCCTGTTCCCCGAGGCCACATCGGTTCCGGCCGTGTTGCGTGAGTACGGTTCCGTACTCAGGGGTACCCCCAGGTACGTACCGCGTGCGGCGGGGTGAAGGCAAACTACAACGACGGACACGATGAGCCAAGAGATCTACACCACCGAACCGGAAGCGACCCGCCGCAGCGCCGGCGAAGCGGAGAGCAGCCGGGCAAGTCGCGGCTGGTGGGACCGGAACGCCGACGAGTACCAGAGCGACCACGGCGCCTTTCTCGGCGACGACCGATTCGTCTGGGGCCCGGAGGGCCTCGACGAGGCCGAGGCCGGCCTGCTCGGCCCCGCGGAGTCGCTGAGCGGCCTGGACATCCTGGAGATCGGGGCGGGCGCGGCGCAGTGCTCGCGCTGGCTGGCCGCCCAGGGTGCCCGTGCCGTCGCCCTCGACCTCTCCCACCGCCAGCTCCAGCACGCGCTGCGGATCGGCGACGAGGTGCCCCTGGTGGAGGCGGACGCCGGGAAGCTGCCGTTCCGGAACGGCTCCTTCGACCTGGCCTGCTCCGCCTACGGCGCGGTGCCGTTCGTCGCCGACCCCGTACAGGTCTTCCGCGAGGTGCACCGGGTGCTGCGCCCGGGGGGCCGCTGGGTCTTCTCGGTGACGCATCCGATCCGCTGGGCGTTCCCGGACGAGCCCGGGCCCGAGGGCCTGTCCGTCGCCGCCTCCTACTTCGACCGCACCCCGTACGTCGAGCAGGACGAGCAGGGCAACGCCGTGTACGTCGAGCACCACCGGACCGTGGGCGACCGGGTGCGGGACGTGGTGGCCGGCGGGTTCCGTCTGGTCGACCTGGTCGAGCCGGAGTGGCCCGCCTGGAACCACCAGGAGTGGGGCGGCTGGTCCCCGCTGCGCGGAAACCTGATCCCGGGCACGGCGATCTTCGTCTGCGTACGGGACTGACGGCCTCCCCGCGACAGGGAGTGGATCAGCGAGCGGCGTCGTGCGGCTTCGACGGCAAGGCGGAGGGCGGAGTCGACGCGGAGGGGGTCCCCCCATGCCTTTCGGGCTATGGGGGAGTCGCTGACCGACGACAACGCCGAAGAGGGCCCCCTGCTCGAGCGAAGCCGAGAGCTCGGGGGAGCAGTCGCAGGGCGTCGGGAGCCCACTCCCTGCCGCGGGGGAGGCCGTGAGCTCCGGCCGGCACGGCTGAGAGCCTGTCGGGTGACCTCTGATCGGGCGGCCACGCCCTGGCACGCACGCTTCCCGCGTTGCCGAAAGGCCCTAGTAGCTCCTTCCCCGAGCTCTCAGCTTCGTTCGAGCAGGGGAGACCACATCCGAGGACCTTCCAGCGCCTGGGAATCGCACGCACCAGACCGCGTCCGCTTTCCGATCGAAAGTCACCCGACAGGCTCTGAGCCCTGGTCGTGCGCGACCGGCCGCTCCCGCCGTACGGGCCCTGGCACCCGTCGTACGACACTGGGGGCGTGATCCGTACCGACGCCCTCGACCGGCTGCCCGTCCGTACCGCCGTGCCCGCGCTCCGGCAGGCGCTCGACGACCGGGGCGTCGCGGTGCTCTGCGCACCGCCCGGCACCGGCAAGACGACGCTGGTCCCGCTGGTCCTCGCCGGCCTGGTCGGCGACGGCCCCGCGCGCCGCGTGATGGTTGCCGAACCGCGCCGGATCGCGGCCCGCGCGGCGGCGCGGCGCATGGCGTGGCTCCTCGGGGAGCAGACCGGGGAGCGGGTGGGGTTCACGGTCCGCGGGGAGCGTGTGGTGGGGCGCGACACGGTGGTGGAGGTGGTGACCACCGGTGTGCTCCTGCAACGGCTCCAGCGCGACCAGGAGCTCGCCGGGGTCGATGCGGTGATCATCGACGAGTGTCATGAACGGCATCTGGACGCGGACACGGTCGCCGCCTTCCTCCTCGACGTACGGGAGGCGATCCGGCCCGATCTGCGGCTGGTCGCCGCTTCGGCGACCACGGACGCACAGGGGTGGGCGCGGCTGCTCGGCGATGCGCCGGTGGTCGAGGCGCAGGGCGTGTCGCACCCGGTGGAGGTGGTGTGGGCGCCGCCGGTGAGGCCGGTCGGGCCGCCGCACGGGATGCGGGTCGACCCGGCGCTGCTGACGCATGTCGCCTCGGTGGTGCGCCGGGCGCTCGCCGAGCGGGACGGCGACGTGCTCTGCTTCCTGCCCGGGGTCGGGGAGATCGGCCGGGTGGCGGGACAGCTGGCGGGGGTGCCCGCGGAGGTCTTGCAGGTGCACGGGCGGGCACCGGCGGCGGTGCAGGACGCGGTGCTGGCGGGCTCGTCCGAGGGGCGCCGGGTGGTGCTGGCGACCTCCGTCGCGGAGTCGTCGCTGACAGTGCCGGGGGTGCGGATCGTCGTCGACTCGGGCCTGGCCAGGGAGCCGCGTACCGATCATGCCCGCGGACTGAGTGCGCTGACGACCGTGCGGGCCTCGCAGGCCACCGGGAGGCAGCGGGCGGGCAGGGCGGGGCGTGAGGCGCCGGGCGCGGTGTACCGGTGCTGGGAACAGGCGGAGGACGGGCGGCTCGCCCGGTTCCCGTCACCGGAGATCAAGGTGGCCGATCTGGCGGCGTTCGCCCTGCAGGCGGCCTGCTGGGGCGATCCGGACGCGTCGGGTCTTGCGCTGCTCGACCCACCGCCCGCCGGTGCGATGGGGGCGGCGCGCGAGGTCCTGACAGCCGTCGGCGCGGTGGGCGCGGCCGGCCGGGTGACCGACCGGGGCGTACGGATGTCACGGCTCGGCCTGCATCCCCGGCTCGCCCGCGCGCTGCTGGACGGCGCGACCGAGGTGGGCGGGCGCCGGGCGGCGGAGGTGGTGGCGCTGCTGAGCGAGGAGCCGCCGCGGGAGTACGGGGACGACCTGGCGGTGGCGCTGCGTACCGCCCGGCGGGGCGGCGACGGCTACGCGGCGCGCTGGCGGCAGGAGGTACGGCGGCTGTCGTCGTCGCTGGAAGGCGCACGCGACGGTTCGGGCACGGGTTCCGGCACGGATGATGCCGCCGTCGGCCTGGTGGCCGCACTGGCGTTCCCGGAGCGGGTGGCGCGGGCCCGCGGCGAAGGAACGTTCCTGATGGCGTCGGGGACGGGCGCAGAGCTGCGGGACGGATCGCGGCTGCGCAGCGCACCCTGGCTGGCCGTCGCGGTCGCTGACCGCCCGGCGCACGCGGCGTCCGCACGGGTGCGGCTCGCAGCCGTCATCGACGAGGACACGGCGCGGCAGGCCGCCGGGCATCTGCGGTTCGCGGGCGAGGAGGTCAGGTGGGACGGCCAGGACGTGGTGGCCCGCTCCGTGGAACGCCTGGGCGCTGTCGAACTGTCCGTGCGCGCGCTGAATCAGCCGGCCTCCGCGCTGGTGCGGGCAGCGCTCGTCGACGGGTTGCGGCGCGAGGGGCTCGGCCTGCTGCGCTGGGCCCGGGAGACCGGGCAGCTGCGCGAACGGCTCACCTTCCTGCATCGGGAGCTGGGGGTCCCGTGGCCCGATGTGTCGGACGTCGCGCTGCTGTCGCGTACCGAGGAATGGCTGGAGCCCGAGCTGTCACGGGCCCGCCGCCGCTCCGACCTGGCCCGCATCGACGCCGGGCAGGCGTTGCGGCGGCTCCTGCCGTGGGCGACGGGCGAGGCGGCCCGGCTGGACGAGCTGGCGCCCGAGCGGATCGAGGTGCCGAGCGGGTCCCGGATCCGGGTCGAGTACGGCGGGGCGCAGCCCGTGCTCGCGGTGAAGCTCCAGGAGCTGTTCGGTCTCACCGAGACACCGGAGGTGGCCGGGGTGCCGGTCCTCGTACACCTGCTCTCCCCCGCCGGCCGCCCGGCGGCGGTCACCGCCGATCTGGCGTCGTTCTGGCAGGACGGCTACCGAGCGGTGCGGGCGGAGCTGCGCGGCCGCTATCCGAAGCATCCGTGGCCGGAGGACCCGACGACGATCGCGGCGACCCGGTACACCTCGGCGCGGCTCAGGCGGGACTAGGGCGTCCCGCCTGCCTGGCGGCGTCCGGCCCGCACGCTCGCCGCCTTGTCGGGCTCACCCCGATACGCCCAGTATCGGGGCGACCCTCCGCCTTGCGATCGCACGCACCAGACGCCGCCAGACCCGCCCTACGGGCGGACTACGCTCCTTTCGAAAGACGCCCTGGTGCCCCTCCCGGCAAGCTTTGCCCGGTCGCGCCGCCCAGCACGCCCGCTCGCCGCCTCCGGCTCCCGGCCGCCCGGCCGCCGGGACCGCGCCTCCAGCCACAGTGCGAGCGCCAGCAGCCCGGCGGCAAGGATCAGGAATCCCCGGGGCAGGTACGAGGTGAGCAGCAAAATCAGCACACGCTGGGACGAGACCAGTGCGACGGTGGACTCGATGTAGTCCTCACGCATCTTCACGTGTCCGGCGAACGCGGTGACCGTGTCCTCGGGCATCCCCATCGCCTTCGCGTTGCGCAGCTCCTCCTTGTGGATCTCCTCGCCGTTGACGGGCGCGCCGGTGACCGGGTCGACCCAGAACATCCGCTTGGTGGTGTACCAGCGGGTCATGCCCGTCTTGGCGACCTGCGCGGCGGTCACGCCCTCGATCGGCATCTTCTTCGGCATCGGGACCTTGGTCCACGGGATCGTCTGCTCGAAGTAGTAGACGTCCATGCCGCGGAACGTCCGGGTGCCCCGGTAGTGGATCGGCGAGCTGGTGCGGGTCTGGGCGTCGAAGTACTCGTAGTCACGTTTCTCGGTGAGGAACGGCCATTTGAACTCGATACCCTCGCGCTCGACGGGGTCGCCGTCGACACTCTCGCCGGTGGCGTGGACGGGGGCCTGGCTGTGTGCGTCGAAGATGTAGCGCTCGGGGATCTGCGAGACCATCGCACCGTTCGGGCCGACCACGTAGCTGAGGGTGTCCCAGACGACGACGTCGCGGCCGGCACTGCGCTCGATCTTCTCGGACTCCTCCACGTTGCCCTTGAGGGTCTGCACGATGGTGACCTTGGGGACCTGCTTGACCTTCATGCCGTCGTTGTAGTCGAGGAGCGTGGCGGGCTTCGCCTCCAGAACCACCTCCTGGTACTGGCTCGGCGGGATCTTCGCCAGCCGCGGGAAGGCGTACCAGCGCAGCAGTGGCGACAGCGCGGCGAAGAAGACGGCGAAGGCCAGGAGTACGAGTCCGGCTCGGCGGCGCATGGCGCCCTCCCTCTACTTCTTGGGTCCGGGGACGGTGGTCAGCAGGGGTTTGGGCGAGGTCTCGCCGGGTGGTGCGCCGATCGCGGTGACGGTGAACACAAGGGCGAGGGCCGCGGCCAGCCCGATGGCGGCGGCGATGACGGCACGCATGCTCGGCCTCCCGGAGAGCGCGGATCTGACATGTCGTCAGGACTGGGGCACCGTAGCAATGGAGACGCGAGATGAGAACACGTGAAGCAGCCCCTGTGCCGGGTGGTGGCACAGGGGCTGCTTGAGAACGCGGTACGGCTCCGGGGCTGCCGTCAGGCGGCGGGCGCCTCGACGTCGAGCTCGATGACGACGGTGGCGCCGCCCTCGGTGGTCAGGCGGAGCCTGTACGTGCCCGTGGTGTCGTCGGCGTAGATCTTCGGGAGCGTCAGCGTGCCGTCGGCGCCGGTCTTCAGGTCCGTCAGGGTGCGGACCGGGTTGCCGTCCGCGTCCTTGAAGTACGGGCCCTTGTCGTTCTCCACCGGACCGCCTCCGTCGGTGATCATCGTCGCGGTGACGGCGACACCGGACGCGACCGCACCCCGGTACGTCGCCTTGACCGCGACGGTGTCGGCGAACTCGGCGCCGGGGGCGGCGGTCAGTGCCTTGTCGTCGGTCCTGGCGATCGCGTCGGCCTGCCGGGCCGTCACGGTCGCGGTGTACGGGACGGCCGGCAGCGAACGTCCGGTGGCGATGGCCCGGACCGTGAACCGACCCGTCTTCTCGCCCGCTTGCAGCACCGGAGCCGTCACCGTGCCGTCGGCACCGGTGGCCAGCGTGACCGAGGTCTTCCCGCCCTCGAAGCGGGCGTCGGTGTCACCGGCGATGGTGAAGGTGACGGACACCTTGGCGAGCGGGCCGCCCAGACTGTTCTTCGCCCGCACCTTGATCCGTTCGGCGAACGCGTCGCCCGCGGTGGCGGTCAGCGTGCCGGTTCCCGCGTTCTCCACGGCGCCGAGGGTCTGCGCCGGTGTCGGCTTGGGACTCGGCTTGGGGCTCGTCGAACCGCCGCCCGGCTTCGAAGGCCTCGGGTCCGGCTTCGAGTCCGGCTTCGGGTCCGGCTTCGGGTCCGGCTTTCCGCTCGGGGTCGGCGACGGCGACGTGCCGGGGTTCGGGCTCGGATCCGTACCACCGCCGAGGGGCGGCGGGACGACGCCGCTGCCGTCGGGGACCTCGTGCGTGCCGCGCCTGTAGTAGTCGAACCAGGAACGGACCGTACGGAGGTATTCGTTCGAGTGGTTGTAGCTGAGGACCGCCCGGTCGAGATCGGCCGCCACCGCCAGGTCACGCGACCCGGCGCAGAGATAGTGCCCGGCGGCGAGCGCCGCGTCGTAGATGTTGTTGGGGTCCTTGCGGCCGTCGCCGTTGCCGTCCTGGCCCCACGTCGCCCACGTCGACGGGATGAACTGCATCGGGCCGACCGCACGGTCGTGCGTCGAATCCCCGTCGTACACCCCGTTGTCGGTGTCCTTGATCATGGCGAAGCCCTGACCGTTGAGGACCGGACCGAGAATCGGGGAGAACGTGGTGCCGTTCGCGTCGACCCGGCCGCCGCGGGCCTGGCCGGACTCGACCTTCCCGATCGCGGCGAGGAGCTGCCACGGCAGCCGGCAGGCCGCGTCGGTGCCCGCGAGAGACCGCTCGGCCTTCTTGTACGCGGCCAGAACCGAAGCCGGTATGCCTGATTGCGCACTGCCGGTGATCGGCAGATTCGTCGACGTCACGGGCTTGTTGGGGCTGACCAGCGGGGGCAGGTCCGTGTAGTACGGCGAGTTGCCGGTGGCCGCGGGGTCGTCGGACGGTGTGGAACCGGCGGCCGGCTGGTCACCACCGGTGTCGCCGCCCGCCGATGCGAATACCGCACCGGGGCCTTGCGAGGCGGCGAGCGCCGCCACAGCAACTGCGGCCACCGCAGTGGTGGTCGCCCCTCGGCGCAGTCGGCGGCCGAATTGCGCTGCCATACGTCTGATCCCTCCCCGTCGACGGCTGCCCGCGCTCCCCAGCGCAAGGACTCAGGCGACCCTACGACAACTTGTGCCGCTCGAACACAGTGACCTGACCGCTTCTTACCGGTATTTCATGTTGTGGACCGCAAGTTGTACGACGGGCGTCGCCTGTGCATCGCAAGAACACCCGGATCAGCACCGGCGCGCTCACGCATACTTGCCGCCATGCCGTTCACCCTGAGCCATGCCGCTGCCGTCCTCCCGGTGATCCGCCGGAACGGCACCGCGCGCGGACCGCTCGTCGCCTCGGCGCTCGTCGCCGGTTCGTTCGCCCCCGACATGACGTACTACGCGGACACGGCGATCCCGGGCGCGATGGAGTTCGGAGCGGTCACCCACGCGGTAGGGGGCGTGTTCACGGTGGATGTCCTGATCACCGCGGCCGTGACGGCCCTGTGGCTGCTGCTGCGCGAACCACTGGTGGCACTGCTCCCGCAACGCCGGCAGGGGCGCGTGTACACCTTCGTACGGGGAGAGCGGCGCGGCCCGTGGGGGGTGCGCGACGGTGCGTGGTTCGTGCTGTCGGCGGTCCTCGGGGCGGGCAGCCATGTGGTGTGGGACGCGTTCACCCATCACGACCGGTGGGGCACCCGGCTGGTGCCGGTGCTGGGCGAGAGCATCGGCGGCTTTCCGGTGTTCCAGTACGTGCAGTACGGCAGTTCGGCCGTGGCGCTGACCGTCCTCACCTGGTTCACCGTGTCGGGGCTGCGGCGGACCGGGGCCCGCTCCGCCCCGCCGTCCGTACCCGCCCTCGACCACCGGGACCGGTGGTACGCGGGCGCCCTGCTGAGCCTCTGCGTGCTGCTCGGCATCCTCCACCGGTGCGCCCGCTGGTACGCGTACTTCGGGCACATCGACACACCACTGGACATCATCCCCACCGCCTGCTTCGGCGCCGGAGCCGGCCTCGCCGCCGGACTGGTGCTGTACGGGGTGTGGTTCCGCCTCCGCGAACGGAGACGGAACCGGCCGCCCACCGGGGCCGCGGATCCCGGCCGCCGGACGGACCTCGTATCGAGCCCGCCCGGCGACTGAGAGCCTGTCGGGTGACGTCCCCCCGATCAGAGGTCACCCGACAGGCTCTGAGCACCGTACGACCGCCGGGACCGCCCCGCTCACGTCAGTGCGCGGCGGACTCCCAGTCCGCACCCACACCGACCGACACATCCAGCGGGGCACGCAGCTGCACCGCCGTCGACATCTCGTGGCGCAGGATCTCCTCCACCTGCTTCCGCTCGCCCTTGGCGATCTCGAGCACGATTTCGTCGTGGACCTGGAGCAGCATCCGGGACTTCAACTGCGCCTCGGTGAGCGCCCGGTCGACCTGGAGCATGGCGACCTTGACGATGTCCGCCGCCGTCCCCTGGATCGGTGCGTTCAGTGCCATCCGCTCAGCCGTCTCGCGGCGCTGCCGGTTGTCGCTGTTCAGGTCCGGGAGGTAGCGGCGGCGGCCGAAGACCGTCTCCGTGTAGCCGGTGGCCCGGGCCTCCTCCACCACCCGGTGCAGATAGTCACGGACCCCGCCGAACCGCTCGAAGTACGTGTCCATCAGACCGCGCGCCTCGCCCGCCTCGATGTTCAGCTGCTGCGACAGACCGAACGCGGAGAGCCCGTACGCGAGCCCGTAACTCATCGCCTTGATCTTGCGGCGCATCTCCGCGTCGACAGCGGACTTGTCGACACCGAAGACCTGCGAGGCCACCGTGGTGTGCAGGTCCTCACCGGACGTGAACGCCTCGATCAGGCCCGCGTCCTCCGACAGGTGGGCCATCACACGCAGTTCGATCTGGCTGTAGTCCGCCGTCATCAGCGTCTCGAACCCGTCACCGACGACGAAACCGCGCCGGATCGCCCGGCCCTCGTCCGTGCGGACCGGAATGTTCTGCAGATTGGGGTCGGTCGACGAGAGCCGGCCGGTCGCCGCGACCGTCTGGTTGAACGTCGTGTGGATGCGGCCGTCCGCCGCGATCGTCTTGACCAGGCCCTCGACCGTCACCCGCAGCTTCGCCTGCTCGCGATGGCGCAGCATGATGATCGGCAGCTCGTGCTCCGTCTGCACCGCCAGCCACGCCAGCGCATCCGCGTCCGTCGTGTAACCCGTCTTCGTCTTCTTCGTCTTCGGCAGCCCCAGCTCACCGAAGAGAACCTCCTGAAGCTGCTTGGGCGACCCGAGGTTGAACTCACGGCCCACCGCGGCGTGCGCCTCCTTCACCGCCTGCTGCACCGCGCCGGCGAACTGCTGCTCCATGCCTTCCAGATGCTCGCGGTCCGCTGCGATGCCGTGCCGCTCCAGGCGGGCCAGCAGCGCGGACGTCGGCAGCTCCATGTCGTGCAGCAGCTCGGCGGCGCCGACCTCCTGCAGCCGCACGGTGAACGCCTCGCCCAGATCCAGGACCGCACGGGCCTGCGCCATCAGCGCCTCGGCCTCCGCCTGGTCGTCCGCACCGAACGCCAGCTGCCCGTCGGACGCCGCCGCGGGGGCCAGCTCCCGGCCCAGATACTCCACCGACAAGGCGTCCAGCGCGAAGGACCGCCGGCCGGGCTTGACCAGATACGCGGCCAGCGCCGTGTCCATCGCGACGCCGTCGACCTGCCAGCCGTGCTCCGGGAAGACCCGCATCGCACTCTTCGCGTTGTGCATGACCTTCGGCTGCCCGGCATCCGCGATCCAGGCGGCGAACGCCCGCTCGTCCGCCTCGTCGAGCCGCGCCGGGTCGAACCACGCCGCCGCCCCGTCCCCCGCGGCCAGCGCGATCTCCGTGACACTGCCGGTGCCCAGCGCCCACGTGTCCACCGAGGCGACACCCAGCGGCTGCCCGCCGTGCTCGGCCAGCCACGGCGCGAGCTCACCGGCACCCAGCACCGCACCGTCCAGCTCGACGCCCGCGGCAGGCGCCGGGGACTCGTCCTCGGCCGCCCCAGGGTCCACGGCCAGCAGCCGCTCCCGCAGGCTCGGGTTACGGATCTCCAGCACATCCAGCACACCCGTGACGGCCGAGCGGTCGTACGGCGCACGCTCCAGATCCTGCGGAGCCTTCGACAACTCCACATCCCGGACCATCTCGGTCAGCCGCCGGTTCAGCTTCACGGACTCCAGATGGTCCCGGAAATTCTGCCCGGCCTTCCCCTTGACCTCGTCGGCGCGCGCGACCAGCTCGTCGAACGAACCGAACTGATTGATCCACTTCGCGGCTGTCTTCTCACCGACCCCCGGGATACCCGGCAGATTGTCCGACGGGTCCCCGCGCAGCGCCGCGAAGTCCGGGTACTGCTGCGGCGACAGCCCGTACTTCTCCTCGACCTTCGCCGGGGTGAACCGCGTCAGCTCCGACACGCCCTTCGTCGGGTACAGCACCGTGACGTTGTCCGTGATCAGCTGGAACGAATCCCGGTCACCGGTGACGATCAGCACCTCGAACCCGGCCGCCTCCGCCTGCGTCGCCAACGTGGCGATCACATCGTCAGCCTCGAAACCGTCGACCGCGAAACGATCGGCATGCATCGCGTCCAGCAGCTCGCCGATCAGCTCGACCTGCCCCCTGAACTCGTCCGGCGTCTTCGAACGGGTCGCCTTGTACTCCGGGAACTCCTGCGACCGCCACGTCTTGCGCGAGACATCGAAAGCCACCGCGAAATGCGTGGGCGCCTCGTCACGCAGCGTGTTCGCCAGCATCGACGCGAAGCCATACACCGCGTTCGTCGGCTGCCCCGCCCCTGTCGTGAAATTCTCCGCAGGCAGCGCAAAGAACGCCCGGTACGCCAGGGAGTGCCCGTCCATCAGGAGCAGGCGCGGTCGGTTGTCTGCCGTCTTCTTCGATGCCGTCTCAGCCACGCCCCCGATCCTGCCACGGACCACCGACAATCCGGACCGCACACCACTCGCCCGGCACCCGCCCCGCCCCGCGTGGCACGATCGCCGGAGACAGAAGACCACGGAAACACACCAAGCGACACCGCGCAGGTTCGCAGCTGGCTCAAAGGGGAGCAGACATGGCCACCAAGCCGCCCACCGGTGACCCGGTCCAGGACGCACCACACGTCGAACCGGCCCAGCACGCCGCCGCCGGACTGCCCGCCGTCGCCCACAGCCTGCGCATCGCCCAACAGCAGATGGGCATCCGCCGCACCGCCCGGACCCTCCTCAAGGTCAACCAGAAGGACGGCTTCGACTGCCCCGGCTGCGCCTGGCCCGAGGGCGACAAACGGCACACCGCCGAATTCTGCGAGAACGGCGCCAAGGCCGTCGCCGAAGAAGCCACCCTGCGCCGCGTCACCCCCGACTTCTTCGCCGCCCACCCCGTGGCCGACCTGGCCACCCGCAGCGGCTACTGGCTCGGCCAGCAGGGCCGCATCACCCAGCCGATGTACCTGCCCGAAGGCGCCGACCGGTACGAGGCAGTGACCTGGGAACACGCCTTCGAGATCATCGCCGGGGAACTGCGCGCCCTCGCCTCCCCCGACGAAGCGCTCTTCTACACCTCCGGCCGCACCAGCAACGAGGCCGCGTTCCTGCTCCAGCTGTTCGCCCGCGAATTCGGCACCAACAACCTGCCGGACTGCTCCAACATGTGCCACGAGTCCTCCGGCTCCGCCCTCACGGAGACCATCGGCATCGGCAAGGGCAGCGTCTCCCTCGAGGACCTCCACCAGGCCGACCTGATCATCGTCGCCGGGCAGAACCCCGGCACCAACCACCCCCGGATGCTCTCCGCCCTGGAGAAGGCCAAATCCGCAGGCGCCAGGATCATCTCGGTGAACCCACTGCCCGAAGCCGGCCTGGAACGGTTCAAGAACCCGCAGACACCCCAGGGCATGATCAAGGGCACCGCCCTCAACGACCTCTTCCTGCAGATCCGCATCGGCGGCGACCAGGCACTCTTCCGGCTCCTCAACAAGATGATCCTGGAGACCGAAGACGCCGTCGACACCACCTTCGTACGCGAACACACCCACGGGTACGAGGAATTCGCCGCCGCCGCCCGCGCCGCCGACTGGGACGAGACCCTCACCGCCACCGGACTCGACCGCGCCACCATCGAGCAGGCCCTCACCATGATCCTCGCCTCGAAGCGCACCATCGTCTGCTGGGCCATGGGCCTCACCCAGCACAAACACTCCGTCCCCACCATCCGCGAAGTCGTCAACTTCCTCCTGCTCCGCGGCAACATCGGACGGCCCGGCGCCGGAGTCTGCCCCGTCCGCGGCCACTCCAACGTCCAGGGCGACCGCACCATGGGAATCTTCGAACGCCCCGCCCCGGCCTTCCTCGACGCCCTGGAGAAGGAGTTCGGCTTCGCACCGCCCCGTCACCACGGCTACGACGTCGTACGGTCCATCCAGGCACTGCGCGACGGCGACGCCAAGGTCTTCTTCGCCATGGGCGGCAACTTCGTCGGAGCCACCCCCGACACCGACGTCACCGAGGCCGCAATGCGCCGCGCCTCCCTCACCGTGCACGTCTCGACCAAGCTCAACCGCTCGCACGCCGTCACCGGCCGCCGCGCACTGATCCTGCCCACCCTCGGCCGCACCGACAAGGACGTCCAGGCAAGCGGCAGGCAGTTCGTCACCGTCGAGGACTCCATGGGCATGGTGCACGCCTCCCGGGGCAACCTCACCCCCGCGAGCCCCCACCTGCTGTCCGAGCCCGCCATCGTCGCCCGCATGGCACGCGCCGCCCTCGGCAAGGACTCCACCACCCCCTGGGAGGAGTTCGAGAAGGACTACGCCTCCATCCGCGACCGGATCGCCCGCGTGGTCCCCGGCTTCGAGGACTTCAACGCACGCGTCGCCCGCCCCGGCGGCTTCACCCTCCCCCACGCCCCGCGCGACGAACGGCGCTTCCCCACCACCACCGGCAAGGCCAACTTCACCGCCGCCCCCGTCGAATACCCCCACGTCCCCCAGGGCCGGCTGCTGCTGCAGACCCTGCGCTCCCACGACCAGTACAACACCACCGTCTACGGCCTCGACGACCGCTACCGGGGCATCAAGGGCGGCCGCCGGGTCGTCATGATCCACCCCGAGGACGCGGCAGAACTGGGCTTCGCCGACGGCTCGTACACCGACCTGGTCAGCGAGTGGAACGACGGAGTGCAGCGGCGCGCCCCCGGCTTCCGCGTGGTGCACTACCCCACCGCCCGCGGCTGCGCGGCCGCCTACTACCCGGAGACCAATGTGCTGGTGCCGCTGGACTCCACCGCGGACACCAGCAACACTCCGACGAGCAAGTCCGTGATCGTACGGTTCGAACACCCGGACAGCTGAGGACACCACTTCCACCATGCACGGCAGATCGCGACGGCTCTGTACGGCAGCAGCCCTCCTGACGGCCCTCACCGCCGGCTGCGCCGGCGGCCCCGCCTCCGACAGCCCGGACAGACAGGAGAACAAGGACAACAGCACACAGCAGGCAGCCCCGGGGGTCATAGCCGACCCCGCGGAGCTGCAGAAGGAGCTGAGGCCTCTGCCACCCGGGCTGCGCAGCGCCTACGACGCCTACTGGGCCGCCTGGACCGAGGCGAACGCCACCTCCGACCCGGACAACGCCCGCCTCCGGCGGGCGGCCGGCGGTGACCTTCTCGCGCTGCTCCGCGACAGCCTCGCCCGGGCCCGGGCCACCGGCACCGTGCAGAAGGGGACCGTGGGTCACGAGGTACGCGGAAGCGTCCCCAGGAACGGCGGCCAGGCGGTCGTCGACTGCACCGATCTCGACAACTGGCTGCTCTACGACGCCCGTACGGGCAAGGAGACACAGCAGCTGCGCGACAAACCGAGCCAGCTCGCCGTCATCACCTTCACCCTGCGGGGCCGCGACTGGGTCGCGACAAGAGGCGAAATGGGCGGCGACTGCTAGCACTTCACCCGCGGCCGGACCTCACCGATATACGGGACAGCCTCGTCGCTTATCAGTACGATGTTCCACGGTCACAGCACTTCCGCACCACACCCATCACCACACACTGGAGTGTCATGCGCAAGATCGCTCAAATAGCCGCTCTCGCCGCCGTCACCGCCGCCACCGCGCTGACGACGACGGGCACCGCCGAGGCCGCCACGGAGTCCATCAGCAACCACTGCACCACCAGCGTCGCCGTCCGCAGCTCGTACAGCACCTCGGCCGCGATCAACGGCTACTGCTACACCCGCTCGGTCGTGACGAGCGACTGCTACATGGTCGGCACCAGCATCTTCGGCAACCCCTACTGGGACAAGTCGCACGTGGCCACGCGCGACTACGTCGGCGACCCCGTCTACTACACCAACGGCTGGATCTCCGAGTACTACCTGAGCAACAAGAACGCCCCGCACTGCTGACCCAGGAATGAGGGGCCCCGCTCTAAGCGTTTGCTCAGGCACCTGGTAAGACGGTGCGCACAGCACTGAACGACCTGACACGATCGGAGCCGGGCCCCATGGGCGAGCAGAACACCGTGAAGTTCCCGCAAGAGGTCATCGACGAGTACGCCGCCCTCGGCGTGGACCTTCCCGCACTGTTCTCCGCGGGCCACCTCGGCACCCGTATGGGCCTGCAGATCCTCGAGGCCTCCGCCGAGCGCGTCGTCGGCACCATGCCCGTCGAAGGCAACACCCAGCCCTACGGACTCCTGCACGGCGGCGCCTCCGCCGTACTCGCCGAGACCCTCGGCTCCGTCGGCTCCATGCTCCACGGCGGCTCCAAGAAGATCGCCGTCGGTGTCGACCTGAACTGCACCCATCACCGAGGGGTACGGAGCGGACTCGTCACCGGCACCGCCACCCCCGTCCACCGCGGCCGCTCCACCGCCACCTACGAGATCGTCATCACCGACGAACAGGACAAGAGGGTCTGCACCGCCCGCCTCACCTGCCTGCTCCGCGACGCCCCCAAGGCTGACGCCGCCTGACCCGCCGACACCAAAACACACCTCTGCCCGGCCGGATGGAAAATCCGGCCGGGCAGAGCCATATCCAGCCACAACAAGCCGTCCACACAAGACCGTTGAACAACCTCCACACCCAACACCCTTGACCCCACAACTCATTGCGTGACCCACTCGGCAGCCACACACGGCCCACCGCCACCACAGGGCGTGGACCGCATACCCGTCAGGCGTAACACTGCGTAACAAGCGCCCCATGCCGGAGCGCCGCCGGGCAGCACAAAGAACCCGGCGCCGCAGACACCGGGCACCCCGTCGCGCCCTCACGCCCCCGATCACGCGACAGCACCAAGATCGCCTCAAGCCCCTTAGCAGAGCTGCGCGTTCTCAGAATGCGGTCACTTTGCCGTCCAGTAAAAAGCCGTACATGTCCCCACAGCCACCTCAAGCCTTCCTCAACGGCATAACAAGACAGTCACATCCTCCGCCGACCCATCCCCGACTCCGCCACCTGCGCCTAGAGTCACGGCCAGTCACCGCGCCGCCGGGCGCGTCTGCAGCACGGCCCTGTACCAACCCAGTACGGCCCGGCGAACGACACGGCACCTCAAGCAGAGGAGGCCGCGCCAGGGAAAGGACCTTTCGTGCGACACCGTTCTTTGCTCATCCTCACCACAGTGCTCACCACCGGAGCCCTGACACTCACCGCCTGCGGGTCGCGCGACGACAGCAAGAAGAGCAGCGGCGGCGACACCCAGACCGTCGTCATCGGCGTCGACGCGCCCATCACGGGCGACCTGTCCGCCCTCGGCCTCGGCATCAAGAACTCCGCCGAACTCGCCGTCAAGACGGCGAACAAGGAAAAGACCGTCCCCGGCATCAAGTTCGAGGTCAAGCCGCTCGACGACCAGGCACAGCCCTCCGTCGGCCAGCAGAACGCCCAGAAGTTCATCGACGACGACACCGTCCTCGGTGTCGTCGGCCCGCTGAACTCCGGCGTCTCCCAGTCGATGCAGAAGCCGCTCAACGACGCCAGCCTCACCCAGGTCTCCCCCGCCAACACCGGCACCGAGCTCACCCAGGGCGAGAACTGGAAGACCGGCGACAAGAAGCGCCCCTACAAGACCTACTTCCGCACCGCCACCACGGACCAGGTCCAGGGCGCCTTCGCAGCGAAGTACCTCTTCAACAACGCGAAGATCAAGCAGGTCTACCTCATCGACGACCAGAAGCCCTACGGCGCCGGTCTCGCCGCCTCCTTCAAGGCGACCTTCACCACCCTCGGCGGCAAGATCGTCGGCACCGACCACGTCAACCCCGACGACCGCGACTTCAACGCCGTCGTCACCAAGGTCAAGAAGTCCGGCGCCAAGGCCGTCTACTACGGCGGTGAGTACCCCGCCGGCGCGCCCCTGAGCCAGCAGCTCAAGGACAGCGTCCAGATCCCCCTCATGGGCGGCGACGGCATGTACAGCGCCGACTTCATCAAGCTCAACAAGAAGGCCCAGGGCGACATCGCCACCTCCGTCGGCAAGCCCGTCGAGGAACTCGACTCCGCCAAGAAGTTCATCGCGGACTACAAGACGGCCGGATACAAGGACGCCTACGAGGCGTACGGCGGCGGCACCTACGACGCCACCTGGGCCATCATCGAGGCCGTCAAGCTCGCCGTCTCCGAGAACAACGGCAAGCTCCCCGACAACGCCCGCGCCAAGGTCCTCGACGCCATGAGCAAGGTCAAGTTCGACGGCGTCACCGGTCCCGTCTCCTTCGACGAGTTCGGCGACACCACCAACACCATGATGACCGCCTACCAGGTCGACGGCGGCAAGTGGGCGTCCAAGCTCAGCGAGGTCTACAAGCCCTGACCCGGCCCGCCCTCCCGGGCGCGCACTGAACCGACACCAGACCGCGCGGGGGCGCTAACAGTGCTCCCGCGCGGTGCCATATCCGAACCACTCCACGGAGGCCCTGCGGTGAACGAACTGCCGCAACAGCTGGCCAATGGACTCATCCTCGGCGCGATGTACGGTCTCATCGCGATCGGCTACACGATGGTCTACGGAATCATCCAGCTCATCAACTTCGCCCACGGCGAGATCTTCATGATCGGAGGCTTCGGAGCTCTCACCGTGTACCTCTGGATGCCGGCCGGCGTCTCCCTCCTCGCAATCATCCCACTCATGATCATCGGCGGCGTCATATGCTCCGTCGCCATCAGCGCAGCAGCGGAACGCTTCGCCTACCGGCCCCTGCGGGGCGCCCCCCGACTGGCCCCGCTGATCACCGCCATCGGACTCTCCCTCGCACTCCAGCAGGCCATCTGGAAGTGGTACCCCGACGCCAAGAAGGACCGCTCCTTCCCCCAATTCAAGGGCGAAGCGATCGACATCTTCGGCGCCCACATCCAACGCGGTGACCTCTTCGTCCTCATCACGGCACCCATCTGCATGCTCGCCCTCGGGCTCTTCGTCTCCAAGACCCGCTCCGGCCGCGGCATGCAAGCCACCAGCCAGGACCCCGACACCGCAAAGCTCATGGGCATCAACACCGACCGCATCATCGTCATGGCCTTCGCCATCGGTGCCGCGTTCGCCGCCGTCGCCGCCGTCGCCTACGGGCTCAAGAACGGCCAGATCGGCTTCAGAATGGGCTTCATCATGGGCCTCAAAGCCTTCACCGCAGCCGTACTCGGCGGCATCGGCAACATCTACGGCGCCATGCTCGGCGGCGTCGTACTCGGCATCGCCGAATCCCTCGCCACCGGCTACATGAGCAACGTCCCCGGCATGGAACTCTTCGGCGGCGGCGCCTGGAAGGACGTATGGGCCTTCGTCCTCCTCATCATCGTCCTGCTGCTCCGCCCCCAGGGCCTGCTCGGCGAACGCGTCGCGGATCGGGCGTGATACGGATGACCACCAACGACACCACCACACCCGGGGCCGCCCCCTTCCTCGCGATCCCCGCAGCCGCGGCCCGCATCGGCACCCTCGCAGGCGCCGCAGTCGCACTCGTCGGCACCTTCCTCGCCTGGACCTGGACCAGCGAATTCCCCGGCGACCTCACCGTCACCGGCTACCCCGGCGGCCTCCAGGTCCTCACCCTCATCAGCGCGGCACTCACGCTGCTCCTCGCCTTGTCCGGATACGGCATCCGAGGCCTCCGCTGGCTCACCCCCGGCGGCACCAACAGCCCTGTCCGCCTCCTGACACTCGGCACCCTCGGCACCACCGGCTACACCATCGGCGCCATCGCCTACGACCTCGGCGGAGTCGTCAACCTGGAACCCGGCGCCTGGGTCAGCGGCATCGGCGCACTCATCGCCGCTGTCGCCTCACTCGGACTCCCCGGCGACCAGCCCACCTCCAACGCCACCGCAGCCGGCGCCTGGGAACGCTTCCGCGACAGCCTCCGCGCACCGTCGGCCCCCCGGGCCAAAGCCCTCCCCGACTGGGCCGAAATCCTCATCATCGTCGCGTCGTTCGGCATCGGCCTCTACGTCTTCGCCTACGGCATCGACACCGACTACACCGAACTCTTCATCGGCTTCCTCATCACCGTCGGCTTCGCGTTCACCGCACTCCACCGGGCCGGACTCGTCTCCCGCCTCACCGCGCTGACCACGAAGCACCGCAACATCACCCTCACCGCCGCCCTCGTCGCAGCCGTCTGCTTCCCGTTCACCCAGCAGAAGGAGGAATACGCGCTCATCGGCGCCAACATCCTCATCTTCGCCACCGTGGCACTCGGCCTCAACGTCGTCGTCGGCCTCGCCGGCCTCCTCGACCTCGGATACGTCGCCTTCCTCGGCGTCGGCGCCTACGCCGCCGCCCTGGTCTCCGGCTCCACCATGTCGGCCATCGGCGTCCAATTCCCCTTCTGGGCCGCCGTCCTCACCGGCGCCGCAGCCTCGCTCGTCTTCGGCGTCCTCATCGGCGCCCCCACCCTGCGACTGCGCGGCGACTACCTCGCCATCGTCACCCTCGGCTTCGGTGAGATCTTCCGCCTGACCGTGAACAACCTCAACGGCAACAGCGGACCCGACCTCACCAACGGCTCCCAGGGCATCCCCAGCATCCCCGACCTCAAATTCTTCGGATTCGACTTCGGACTCAAGCACGACATCCTCGGCTTCACCCTCGGCAGGTCCGCCAACTACTACCTGCTGATGCTCGTCTTCACCGCCGTCGTCGTCCTCGTCTTCCGCCGCTCCGGAGAATCCCGCATCGGCCGCGCCTGGGTCGCCATCCGCGAGGACGAGACCGCAGCCACCGCCATGGGCATCAACGCCTTCCGGCTCAAGCTGATCGCCTTCGCCCTCGGCGCCACCCTCGCCGGCCTCGCCGGCACCGTCCAGGCACACGTCAACTACACCGTGACACCCGAGCAGTACCAGTTCGCCGGCTCCGTACCGCCCAACTCCGCCTTCCTCCTCGCCGCCGTCATCCTCGGCGGCATGGGAACCCTCAGCGGACCTCTCGTCGGCGCCGCACTGCTCTACCTCATCCCGGCCAAGCTGCAGTTCATGCAGGACTACCAGCTCTTCCTCTTCGGCGTCGCACTCATCCTCCTGATGCGCCTGCGCCCCGAAGGCCTCGTCGCCGACCGCAGGAAGCAGCTCGAATTCCACGAGAACGACCCGATCGACGTACCGGAACCACGGCAGCCCGAAGAGACCGGCGTCGGCATCGCCAAGGCGGGGGCGTGACCACCATGACCACCACCACGAAAACCGCCACGACCGTCCTCGACGCGAGCGGCGTCACCATGCGCTTCGGCGGCCTCACCGCCGTACGCAACGTCGACCTCACCGTCAACGCGGGCGAGATCGTCGGCCTCATCGGCCCCAACGGCGCCGGCAAGACCACCTTCTTCAACTGCCTCACCGGTCTGTACGTCCCCACCGAGGGCAAGGTCAGCTACAAGGGCACCGTCCTGCCGCCCAAGCCCCACCTCGTCACCCAGGCAGGCATCGCCCGCACCTTCCAGAACATCCGGCTCTTCGCCAACATGACCGTCCTGGAAAACGTCCTCGTCGGACGCCACACCAGGACCAAAGAAGGCCTCTGGTCCGCCCTCCTGCGGCTCCCCGGCTTCACCAAGGCCGAAAACGCCAGCCGCGAACGCGCCATGGAACTACTGGAATTCATCGGCCTCCAGGACAAGGCCGACCACCTCGCGCGCAACCTCCCCTACGGAGACCAGCGCAAGCTGGAAATCGCCCGCGCCCTCGCCAGCGACCCCGGACTCCTCCTCCTCGACGAGCCCACCGCCGGCATGAACCCGCAGGAAACCCGCGTCACCGAAGAACTCATCTTCGCCATCCGCGACCAGGGCATCGCCGTCCTCGTCATCGAGCACGACATGCGGTTCATCTTCAACCTCTGCGACCGCGTCGCCGTCCTCGTACAAGGCGAAAAGCTCGTCGAAGGCACCTCCGACGTCGTCCAGAGCGACGAACGCGTCGTCGCCGCCTACCTCGGCACCCCCTTCGAAGGCGCCCCCGGCGCCGAAGAAGTCGCCGAAGTCGAAGCAGCGGAAGCCGAAGCACACGCCGAAGCCGCCACCGGCGACGACACCAGCACCACCAGCACCACCAGCACCACCCGCACCGAAGAGGAGGACACCCCATGACCGCACTGCTCCAGGTCGAAGACCTCCGCGTCGCCTACGGCAAGATCGAAGCCGTCAAAGGCATCTCCTTCACCGTCGAAGCCGGCCAGGTCGTCACCCTCATCGGCACCAACGGCGCAGGCAAAACCACCACCCTGCGCACCCTCTCCGGGCTCCTCAAGCCCGTCGGCGGCAGCATCCTCTTCGACGGCAAACCACTCACCAACATCCCCGCCCACAAGATCGTCTCCCTGGGCCTCGCCCACTCCCCCGAGGGACGCCACATCTTCCCCCGGCTGACGATCACCGAGAACCTCCAGCTCGGCGCCTACCTCCGCAACGACAAAGCAGGCATCGAGAAGGACATCCAGCGCGCCTACGACCTCTTCCCCATCCTCGGAGAACGAAGGAAGCAGGCCGCCGGAACCCTCTCGGGCGGCGAGCAGCAAATGCTCGCCATGGGCCGCGCCCTCATGTCCCAGCCCAAACTGCTCATGCTCGACGAACCCTCCATGGGCCTCTCCCCGATCATGATGCAGAAGATCATGCAGACCATCGTCGAGCTGAAGGCCCAGGGCACCACCATCCTGCTCGTCGAGCAGAACGCCCAGGCCGCACTCTCACTCGCCGACCAGGGCCACGTCATGGAGGTCGGCAAGATCGTCCTCTCCGGCACCGGAGCCGACCTCCTCCACGACGAATCCGTCCGCAAGGCGTACCTCGGCGAGGACTGACCGACACCGCCCCATACGGATGAGGCCCGCACCCCGATCGATCCGGGGTGCGGGCCTCATCCGTACGTGCCTACGCGACTACTCGCCGTCCTTCGCCGCCCGCTTCTTCTCCTCGGCATCCTCGATCAACGCCTCGGCAAGCTGCTGCATCGACAGCCGACGATCCATCGACGTCTTCTGAATCCACCGGAACGCCGCCGGCTCCGACAGCCCGTAATCCGTCTGCAGAATGCTCTTCGCCCGGTCCACCAGCTTCCGCGTCTCCAGCCGCTGCGCGAGGTCCGCGACCTCGGACTCCAGCGCCTTCAGCTCCGCGAACCGCGACACGGCCATCTCGATGGCCGGCACCACGTCGCTCTTGCTGAACGGCTTCACGAGGTACGCCATCGCCCCGGCGTCCCGGGCCCGCTCGACCAGGTCGCGCTGCGAGAACGCGGTGAGCATCAGGACGGGCGCGATGGACTCCTCGGAGATGCGCTCGGCGGCGGAGATGCCGTCGAGGATCGGCATCTTCACATCGAGGATGACGAGGTCGGGCCTGTGCTCACGGGCGAGCTCGACCGCCTTCTCGCCGTCACCGGCCTCGCCGACGACTGAGTAGCCCTCTTCCTCGAGCATCTCTTTGAGGTCGAGGCGGATGAGAGCCTCGTCCTCGGCGATGACGACGCGGGTCGTCAGCGGCGGGACGTGCGACTTGTCGTCGTCGGCGACGGGCTGGGGCGACTCGGGCGTGGTCACGGGGCTCCTCGTTCAAGACAGGGGTACTGCTGCCAAGAGCCTACCTAGTTACGGTATGTTTGAGGCACGGAGGGTCTTCGGGACCCTTCGTTTCGAAGGGGCCCCGGTAGCCCAGCGGTAGAGGCCATGGATTCAAAACCCATCCAGCGTCGGTTCGAATCCGACTCGGGGCACTTCTCCTTCGATTCCAAGGTAGATCAGCCGGTTGGCGATCTTCATTCTTGCCGGTGAACGCATCTTCGATGTGGGCGCGTACACGCGAAGCTCAGGCAAAGATCCGTGTCATGGCACAGCACAATCCTTCGATACGCGACGAAGCGCTCACCCTCCTGAGGCTGGGCGCAACCAATCGAGCGGTTGCAGAACGCCTCAACGTGCCCCGCGGAACCATCGGCTGGTGGCTGCACGAGGACCGCAAGCGGCGCGGAGTGAAGTACGAGCAGCCGACGGATTGCCCGATATGCACCGGCCGCGACCTCGACCAGGCGGCCTACGCGTATCTACTCGGGCTCTATCTCGGCGATGGGCACATCACCTCGAAGCCCAAGCAGCATCACCTGTCGATCTTTTGCGGTGATGCCTGGCCGGGCCTGATCATCGAAGCGGAATCGGCGATGCGCCGGGTGATGCCCGCGCCTCGGACCGGGCAACGACAACGAAACGGCTGCGTCGAGGTCAAGTCCTATACGAAACACTGGACATGCGCCTTCCCGCAGCACGGCCCCGGCAAGAAGCACGAACGGCTCATCGCCCTCGAACCTTGGCAGCAAGAGATCGTCGACGCGTACCCCTGGGACTTCGTCCGGGGGCTGATCCACTCCGATGGTTGCCGGAACACGAACTGGACGATCCGCATGGTCGGCGGAGTCCGCAAGCGCTACGAGTACCCGCGCTACATGTTCACCAATGTCTCGGACGACATCAGGCAGCTCTACACGGACACACTCGACAAGCTCGGGGTCACATGGACGCACTGCACCCGAGCAGGCAAGGCGTACAACATCTCCGTCGCCCGACGGGCGTCCGTCGCCCTCATGGACGCTCACGTCGGGCCGAAGCACTGACGACCGATTTACTTGGGGCTGTCGTCCTCGCCGATGTGGTGCACGCGCACCAGGTTCGTCGATCCCGGGACGCCCGGCGGGGAGCCGGCCGTGATGACCACGATGTCGCCCTTCTCGCAGCGGCCGATCCGCAGGAGTTCCTCGTCGACCTGGGCGACCATCGCGTCCGTGGAGTCGACGTGCGGGCCGAGGAAGGTCTCGACGCCCCATGTGAGGGTCAGCTGGGAGCGGGTGGCCGGGTCCGGGGTGAAGGCCAGGAGTGGGATGGGTGAGCGGTAGCGGGAGAGGCGCTTGACCGTGTCGCCGCTCTGGGTGAAGGCGACGAGGAACTTCGCGCCGAGGAAGTCGCCCATCTCGGCGGCCGCCCGGGCGACCGCGCCGCCCTGGGTGCGGGGCTTGTTGCGGTCGGTGAGCGGGGGCAGGCCCTTGGCGAGGATGTCTTCCTCGGCTGCTTCGACGATGCGGGACATCGTGCGGACCGTTTCGATGGGGTATTTGCCGACGCTGGTCTCGCCGGAGAGCATCACGGCGTCGGTGCCGTCGATGACGGCGTTGGCGACGTCGGACGCTTCGGCTCGGGTGGGCCGGGAGTTGTCGATCATCGAGTCGAGCATTTGGGTGGCGACGATGACCGGTTTGGCGTTGCGCTTGGCGAGCTTGATGGCGCGCTTCTGGACGATGGGGACGTGTTCGAGGGGCATTTCGACGCCGAGGTCGCCGCGGGCGACCATGATGCCGTCGAATGCGGCGACGATGTCGTCGATGTTCTCGACGGCCTGGGGTTTTTCGACTTTGGCGATGACGGGGAGGCGGCGGCCTTCTTCGTCCATGATGCGGTGGACGTCGTCGATGTCGCGTCCGCTGCGTACGAAGGAGAGGGCGATGACGTCGGCGCCGGTGCGCAGGGCCCAGCGGAGGTCTTCGATGTCTTTGTCGGAGAGTGCGGGAACGGAGACGGCGACGCCGGGGAGGTTGAGGCCTTTGTTGTCGGAGACCATGCCTCCTTCGATGACGGTGGTGTGGACGCGGGGGCCGTCGACGTCGGTGACTTCGAGGGTGACGCGGCCGTCGTCGACGAGGATGCGTTCGCCGGTCGTGACGTCGGTGTGGAGGCCTTCGTAGGTGGTGCCGCAGGTGTCGCGGTCGCCTTCGATGGGTTCGACGGTGATGGTGAAGGTGTCGCCGCGTTCAAGGAGTACGGGGCCTTCGCGGAAGCGGCCGAGGCGGATCTTCGGGCCTTGAAGGTCGGCGAGGATGCCGACGCTGCGTCCGGTTTCGTCGGAGGCTTTGCGTACGTGGCGATAGCGCTGTTCGTGTTCGACGTAGGAGCCGTGGCTGAGGTTGAAGCGGGCGACGTCCATTCCGGCTTCGACGAGTGCCTTGATCTGCTCGTATGTGTCGGTGGCTGGGCCCAGGGTGCAGACGATTTTTGCTCGGCGCATGGTTTGACCCTAGACCTTACCTGCGGGTAGCGATTTGGGTCTGCGTGTCGTCTCAACAACCTTTGGGTGAAGGGTTATTGACAAGTGTTGAATTGTGCAGCGGGGCGCTCTGATGAGCATTGTTTTCAGAGTTTTGGGGGTGCCATGGTGAAGCGGGCGTTCACCTGGGCGTAGACGGTCTGCCGTTGGGGTTCGAGGTCGAGGGCGGGGGGTGTTTCGGGTTCTGCTCCGCCGGGTGAGGTCTTCGAGGGCTGTTCGGCGGTCTTTGCCCAGGGTTGTGACGGTGATGGCGATGTGGGAGGTTTCGGGGTCGACTTCGAGGCGGGCTTCGCCGCGGACGGCGACGCGGGGGTGGTCGGGGGTGCCGTAGGGGGCCGGTGTGTTGGTCACGGGTTCGCTGTCGCATCGGGGGTGCGACCCGTGTGGTCATCAGATAGAAACCTGCAAGGGGTGTTGCGTGGCGCGGCCGGTGGGTCATTATCTACGCGCGTTGTGTACTGCGAGATCTGATCTGTGGGAGACGAAATGCCGCTGAACCGTAGGACATTCCTGGGCACATCGGCCGCGGCCGGGGCCGGTGTGGCGCTGGCTGGGGGTGTGGCTGTGCCTGCCGAGGCTCAGGGTCTTGGTCCCGGGCGTCCGCCGAAGCGGTATGCGTTCACGGTGATGGGAACGACCGATCTGCATGGGAATGTCTTCAACTGGGACTACTTCACGGACAAGGAGTTCGACGACAAGGCGCACAACGATGTGGGTCTGGCGAAGATCTCGACGCTGGTGGAGCAGGTCCGTGCGGAGAAGGGCCGTCACAACACCCTGATGATCGATGCGGGTGACACGATCCAGGGCACACAGCTGTCGTACTACTACGCGAAGGTCGATCCGATCACGGCGAAGCGTGGTCCGGTGCATCCGATGGCGCAGGCGATGAACGCGATCGGGTATGACGCGGCGGCGCTGGGCAACCATGAGTTCAACTACGGCATTCCGGTGCTGCGGAAGTTCGAGGAGCAGTGTGATTTTCCGCTGCTGGGTGCGAACGCGCTGGATGCGAAGACGTTGACGCCGGCGTTCGCTCCGTATGTGATCAAGCGGATGCGTACGCCGCACGGTCCGGATGTGAAGGTGGCGATTCTGGGTCTGACGAACCCGGGGATCGCGATCTGGGACAAGGCGAATGTCAGCGGCAGGATGGTGTTCCCGGGGTTGGAGGAGCAGGCGGCGAAGTTCGTGCCGCGGCTTCGGTCCATGGGGGCGGATGTCGTGATCGTGTCGGCGCACTCGGGGACCAGTGGGACGTCGTCGTACGGTGATCAGGTTCCGTACGTGGAGAACGCGGCGGCTCTGGTGGCGGAGCAGGTGCCGGGTATCGATGCGATTCTGGTCGGTCATGCTCACCTGGAGATCCCCGAGTACTTCGTGGAGAACAAGGAGACGGGCAAGAAGGTGGTGCTCTCCGAGCCGTTGAAGTGGGGGCAGCGGTTGACGCTGTTCGACTTCGATCTGGTGTGGGAGAAGGGTCGCTGGGTGGTGGAGCGTGCGGGTTCGCGGGTGTTGAACTCGAACACGGTGGCTGAGGACCCGAAGATCACGGGGTTGTTGGCGGATGAGCACAAGAAGGTTGTGGCGTACGTCAATCAGGTGATCGGTACGTCGACGGCGGCGATGACGACGGCGGAGGCGGCTTGGAAGGACGAGCCGATCATTGATCTGATCAATGTGGTTCAGGCGGAGACGGTGAAGGCGGCTCTGGCGGGTGGCGCGTTTGCGTCGCTGCCTGTGCTGTCGCAGGCGTCGTGTTTCTCCCGTACGGCGCAGATACCGGCGGGGAATGTGACGATCAAGGATGCTGCGGGGCTGTATCCGTTCGAGAACACGCTTGAGGCACGGTTGCTGACGGGTGCGCAGATCAAGGATTACCTGGAGTTCTCGGCGCGGTATTACGTGCAGACGGCCGCGGGTGCTCCGGTGGATACGGCGAAGTTGACGAATGCGGGCAATACGCCGGACTACAACTATGACGCGGTGTCGGGTCTGACGTATGAGATCGATATTGCGAAGCCGAATGGTTCGCGGATTGTGAATCTGTCGTTCGAGGGCAAGGCGATCGATCCGGCGGCGGAGTTCGTGCTGGCGGTGAACAATTATCGGGCGAGCGGTGGGGGTAACTTCCCGCATGTGCCGGGTGCGAAGCAGCTGTGGGCGAATTCGGAGGAGATCCGGAACACGATCATTGGCTGGGTGCAGGCGAAGGGTTCGGTGGATGTTGCGCGGTTCGCTTCGGTGGACTGGCGGCTGACGCGGGATGGTGTACCGGTGTTCTAGTGCCCCTCCCGGCATGAGCAGCCGGGTGGGTGTGGCGGCCGTCTCCTCTTTGAGGGGGCGGCCGCCTTTTGTTGTGGGCGTGGGAGTCAGTTGCCTTGGGCGAGGGGGATGAGGGCGGGGTGCTGGTGGGGGATGTGGGGGGTGTTCTGGGGGGTGAGGCCGAAGGTGGTGAAGGCGGTGCGTTGTGGGAGGTGGTAGGCGTTGGTCCCGGTGAGGTTGTTGAGGATGGTGGCGCTGCGCCAGGCGGCGAGTCCGAGGTCGGGGGCGCCGACGCCGTGGGTGTGGCGTTCGGCGTTCTGTACGTAGATGTTGCCGGTGACGGTGGGGTCGAGTTCGAGGCGGAACTGGTTGTCGATGCGGGGTCGTCCGGCGGCGTCGCGGCGGATGTGGGGGGTGAGGCCGGTGAGGAGGCGGTCGAGGGGGCGTTCGCGGTAGCCGGTGGCGAGGATGACGGCGTCGGTGGTGAGGCGGGTGCGGGTGTTCTGTTGGGTGTGTTCGAGGTGGAGTTCGACGCGGGTGTTGGCGAGGCGGCCTGCGGTGCGTACGTGGACGCCGGGGGTGAGGGTGGTGTCGGGCCAGCCGCCGTGGAGGGTGCGTCGGTAGAGCTCGTCGTGGATGGCGGCGATGGTGTCGGCGTCGATGCCTTTGTGGAGTTGCCATTGGTGGGGGATGAGTTCGTCGCGTACGGATTCGGGGAGTGCGTGGAAGTAGCGGCTGTAGTCGGGGGTGAAGTGTTCGAGGCCGAGTTTTGAGTACTCCATGGGGGCGAAAGCGCCGGTGCGGGCGAGCCAGTGGAGTTTTTCGTGTCCGGCGGGGCGGGCGCGGAGGAGGTCGAGGAAGATTTCGGCGCCTGATTGGCCGGAGCCGATGACGGTGATGTGTTCGGCCTGGAGGAGTTCTTCGCGGTGGTGGAGGTAGTCGGCAGAGTGGATGACGGGGACGGATTCGGCTTGGGCGAGGGGTTTGAGGGGGTCGGGGATGAAGGGTTCGGTGCCGATGCCGAGGGCGATGTGGCGGGTGTAGGCGCGGCCGAGGGCTTCGACTTCGCCGTGGGTGTCGAGTTGGGTGAAGTCGACTTCGTAGAGGGTGCGTTTGGGGTTCCAGCGGATGACGTCGACTTGGTGGCTGAAGTGGAGTCCGGGGAGTTGGTCGGTGACCCAGCGGCAGTAGGCGTCGTATTCGGCGCGTTGGATGTGGAAGCGCTCGGCGAAGTAGAAGGGGAAGAGGCGGTCGCGGCTGCGTAGGTAGTTGAGGAAGGTCCAGGGGTTTGTGGGGTCGGCGAGGGTGACGAGGTCGGCGAGGAAGGGGACTTGGAGGCTGGAGCCGTCGATGAGGAGTCCGGGGTGCCAGTGGAAGGCGGGGCGTTGTTCGTAGAAGGTCGCGGCGAGGGGGTGGATGCCGTGGGCGAGGGCGGCGAGGGAGAGGTTGAAGGGGCCGATGCCGATGCCGACGAGGTCGTGTGGCTGGCCGGGGTCGGGGGTGGGTCGGTCGGTCATCGGGGTGGGTTGCCTTTCTGGAGTGTGTGGGTGAGGTGGGTGATGAGGTCGAGGAGGGTTTGGAGGTCGTGGCGGGTGGTGTGGGGGTTGAGGAGGGTGGCTTTGAGCCAGAGGTGGTTGTCGGCGTGGGCGCGGCCGAGGACGGCTTGGCCGGTGGTGAGGAGGGTGCGGCGGATGGTGGCGACGGTGTGGTCGGTGGCGTTGGTGGGGCGGAAGAGGACGGTGGTGATGGTGGGTGGTTGGTAGAGGTCGAGGGTGGGGTTGTGGGTGATGAGGTCGGCGAGTTGGTGGGCGGTGTTGATGGTGTGGTCTATGAGGTCGGCGAGTCCGGTGCGGCCGAGGGCTTGGAGGGTGACGGCGATTTTGAGTGCGTCGGGTCGGCGGGTGGTGCGCAGTGAGCGGCCGAGGAGGTCGGGAAGGCCGGCTTGGGTGTCGTCGTGGGCGTTGAGGTAGGGGGCGTGGTGGTGGAGGGGGTGGAGGTGGTGGTGGTCGGGGACGGCGAGGATGCCGGCTGATGCGGGTTGCCAGCCGAGTTTGTGGAGGTCGAGGGTGACGCTGTGGGCGCGGTCGAGGCCGTGGATTTTGGTGCGGTGGGTGGGGCTGAAGAGGAGTGGTCCGCCGTAGGCGGCGTCGATGTGGAGTTCGGCGCCGTGGGTGGTGCAGAGGTCGGCGATGTCGTCGAGGGGGTCGATCTGGCCGGTGTCGGTGGTGCCTGCGGTGGCGGTTACGAAGAGGGCACGGTGGGGGCTGTGGAGCCGGGTGAGGGCTTCTTCGAGTGCGGTGAGGTCCATGACGCCGGTGGGGGCGGGGATGGTGTGGGGTTCGGGGAGGCCGAGGAGCCAGGCGGCGCGGGTGATGCTGTGGTGGGCGTTGGCGCCGGTGAGGGTCTGTACGGGGCCGTGGCGTTCGCGGGCGAGGAGGAGGGCGAGTTGGTTGGCTTCGGTGCCGCCGGTGGTGATGAGCGCGTCGGGGTGGGGTTGGTGGGGGTAGATCTCGGCGGCGAGTGCGGTGGTGGTGTCGGTTTCGAGGGTTGAGGCTGCGGGTGCTTGGTCCCAGGAGTCCATGGAGGGGTTGAGGGCGGAGGCGGCGAGGTCGGCGGCTGCGGCGAGGGCGAGGGGTGGGGTGTGGAGGTGGGCGGTGCAGTGGGGGTGTGCGGGGTCTGCGGCGCCTTGGGTGAGTGCGGTGATGAGGGTGCGGAGGGCGTGGTGGGGGCCGGTGCCGTGGTCGGGGATGAGGGGGTGGGTGGCTTGGTGTATGTGGTCGGTGACGGTTTGGGGTCCGCCGGCGGGAAGGGGGCCGTGGCGTTGTTGGGCTCCGTCGTGGAGTGCGGTGAGGACGGTGTCGAGGAGGGGGCGTAGGGCGGTGGGGCCGGTGGTGCCTCCGGCGAGGGGTGGGGTGGGCATGGTGGTGGGTTCCTCCGGGTGCGCGTGGGTGGACGTGTCAGCTTGTCCGGGTTTCTGGTGGCGTGGGCGGTGAGCTCGGTGATCTGAACTCGAAAGGGGGACGCGTGGTGGCTGTGGGGGTGGTGGTGGGGGGCGGTGGTGGTATGGGTGTGCCCGGCTTCCCCTCGGTGAGGGTGGGCCGGGCACGGGTGGTGCGGTGTGTGGTTGTGGGGGTGGTGCGGGGTTGTGGGGTCAGTGGGCGTTGCGTACGGCGAGGGCGCGGCGGAGGTCGTCGATCTGGTCGGCGAGCTTGCGGCGCAGGGCGGGGGTGAGGGTGTTGCCGTTCAGTGCTTGTTCGCCGAGGTGGAGGTTGTCGGCGGTGATGGCGTAGACGGGGAAGGCGTGACGGCCGGCGGCTTCGGCGATGGCGGGGCCTCGACGGGTGGCGAGTCGGGTGGCGTCGGGGTAGTAGCGGGGGACGTAGTCGCTGGTGAGGTCGGTTTGTTCGGCTTGCCAGAAGCCTTGTGCGGTGGCGATGAAGAGGTAGTTGGAGAGGGTGTCGTCGTTGAACAGGGTGTCCCAGGCGGCGGCTTTGGCTTCGGGGGTGGGGAGGGCGGCGCGGCAGCGGGCGGCGCCTTCCTGTCCGGTGGCGCTGGGGTCGTTCTCGAGTTCGGTGGCGATGGTGGTTTCGTCGGTGGCGCCGAGGGTGGCGAGGCGGGTGAGGATGCGCCAGCGGAGTTCGGGGTCGAGTTCGGGTCCGCCGTGGACGGTGCCGTCGGTGAGCCAGGTCTGGATGGTGTCGGGTTGGGTGGCGGCGTCGATGAGGTGGCGTACGGCGGTGAGGCGGAGGCCGGGGTTGGTGCCGTCTTCTGTGCGGCGGATGAGGTCGCGGCAGAGGGCGGTGAGGGTGGCGAGCGCTGCGGGGCGGTTTTCGGGGGTGACGTAGCGTGCGGCGATCTGGGTGCCGGCGAAGGTCAGGACGCCTTGGAGGAGGGCGAGGTCGGTTTCGTACGGGAGGTGGGTGCGGGCGGTTTCGAGGTAGGTGGTGGGGTCGAGTTCGCCGTCGCGGACCATGTCGCGGGCGCTGTTCCAGATGACGGCTCGGGTGAGGGGGTCGGGGATGCCGGAGAGGCTGCGTACGACGGTGTTCCAGGAGGTTGTGTCGGGGCGGATCTTGGCGTAGGTGAGGTCGCCGTCGTTGAGGACGAGGAGGGCGGGGCGGTGGCCGGGGTGGGTGGTGGGGGTGCCGTCCTGGGGGATGTCGAGTTCGAAGCGTTCGCGGAGGACGAGTTGGTCGGGGCCCGGCTGGGTGTCGAGGGTGTGGTCGTAGGCGCCGACGGCGATGCGGTGGGGGCGGGTGCCGTGGTGGTCGACGGTGAGGGACCAGGTGGTGTCGGTTTCTTCGACGTGGGGGGTGAGGGTGTCGACGCCGGTGGTGCGGAGCCATTGGTCGGCCCAGGCGTGGACGTCGCGGTCGGTGGCGGAGGCGAGGTTGTCGATGAAGTCGGCGAGGGTGGCGTTGCCGAATTTGTGGCGGGCGAAGTGGGTGTTGATGCCGGCGAGGAAGTCTTTTTCGCCGAGCCAGGTGACGAGCTGGCGGAGGGCGGATGCGCCCTTGGCGTAGGAGATGCCGTCGAAGTTGAGCATCGCGGATGCGGTGTCGGGGACGGCGGCGGGGTCGGGGGCGACGGGGTGGGTGGTGGGACGCTGGTCGGCGTCGTATCCCCAGCCCTTGCGGGCGACGCCGAAGTCGACCCAGGTGTCGGTGAAGCGGGTGGCTTCGGCGAGGGTCTGGTAGCCCATGTATTCGGCGAATGACTCGTTGAGCCAGATGTCGTCCCACCAGGCGAGGGTGACGAGGTCACCGAACCACATGTGGGCCATTTCGTGGGCGATGACCATGCCGCGGACTTGGCGTTCGGTGTCGGTGACGGCGGAGCGGTAGATGAATTCGTCGCGGAAGGTGACGAGTCCGGGGTTCTCCATGGCGCCGGCGTTGAATTCGGGGACGAATGCCTGGTCGTAGGAGTCGAAGGGGTAGGGCTCGTCGAATTTTTCGTGGAAGCGGTCGAAGCAGGCGCGGGTGATGTCGAGGATTTCGTCGGCGTCTGCGTCGAGGTGGGGGGCGAGGGAGCGGCGGCAGTGGACGCCGAAGGGCAGTCCGGCGTGCTGGGTGGTGATGCTGTGCCAGGGGCCGGCGGCGACGGCGACGAGGTAGGTGGAGATCAATGGGGTGGGGGCGATGGTCCACCGGCCGTTGCCGGTGTGTTCGGCGATGCCGTTGCCGAGGACGGTGCAGTTTTCGGGGGCGGTGACGGTGAGGGCGAAGACGGACTTGAGGTCGGGCTGGTCGAATGCGGCGAAGACGCGTTGGACGTCTTCCATGAAGAGCTGGGTGTAGAGGTAGGTTTCGCCGTCGGTGGGGTCGGTGAAGCGGTGCATGCCTTCGCCGGTGCGGGAGTAGCGCATGGCGGCGTCGATGCGGAGTTCGTGTGCGCCGGGGGTGAGTGCGGTGAGGGGGAACCGGTTCTCGGTGAGGTCGGCGGGGTCGAGGGGCTGTCCGTCGAGGGTGATGGAGCGCAGGGTGGCGGGCTTGAGCTCGACGAAGGTGTCTCCGGCCGCGAGTGCGGTGAATTGGATGACGGTGCGGGAGTCGAAGGTGTCTTCTCCCGTGGTCAGGTCGAGGTCGATCGTGTACTTGTCCACGTCGAGGAACTGGGCTCGGGTCTGCGCTTCATCGCGCGTCAGTACGGACATGGATCCACTCTGCCGCATGGGGCGGGGGGTGCACAGGTGGGTTCTCGCAGGGCTGAGATGGTGCGTGTGCGCGGGGTGCGTGCGCGGGGCGGGGTCGGCGGCGCGGGGTCGTGGGGCGGTTCCACGAGGCGGGTTCGTGGGGTCAGTGTCCTGGGGTGGTTTCCGGTGGGGTGGGGTCGGCGCGCCGGTGGTGGAGGAGGACGACTCCGTTGCCGAAGGTGTGGGTTCCGGCGAGGTGGAGGCCGGTTCTGGTGTCGGATGCCTGGAACAGGGGTTTGCCGCGTCCGATGAGTACGGGGTGGATGTAGATCCGGTATTCGTCGATCAGGTCGTGCTGTCGGAAGGCCGCTGCGAGATCGGCGCCGCCGAGGGCGAGGTCGCCGCCGGGCTGTGCGGTGAGTGCCCTGATCTGTTCGGGGTCGACTTCGTGGAGGACGGTGGTGTTCCAGTCGGCGGTTTCCAGGGTCCGGGAGAACACGGTTTTGGGCATGTCCCGCCAGATTCGGGCGTAGTCCGCGACGGGTCCGGCGTTGGCGGGGTCGGCGTCGGCGGTGGGCCAGAAGTTCGCCATGAGTTCGTGGGTGACGCGTCCGGTGAGGAAGCCGCCCATGGTGCTGAGCTGTTCGTTGAAGTGATGGTGCAGTTCTTCGTCGACGAGGTGCCAGCCGATGTCGCGGTCGGGTCCCTCGATGAATCCGTCGAGGGACACCGACATCATCAGGATGATCTTTCTCGTCACCTGTGTGCGGGATCCGGTCACGGGCGGGACGATACGCCTGCGCTGTCGGCGTGGGTCGGTGTCGGGGAGATGTGACCGAAATCTCCCCGGCTTGATCACGGCGGGGCTCCGGTCGGCGGCGGGGCTCGGGTGCGCGGCTCCTTCTCGGCCGTCGTCGCTGCCTCGGTGATCGGATCCGCGGTGGCCCTGTCGACGGGGCCGCGGCGAGGGCGGTGGGGTCAGCGCGCGGGGCGTACAGGTCTGCAGGCCTCGGGAACCTCCTTCGGCCGGGCGGCCTCCTCCGGGAAGGTTCGCCGGTTCCGGACCGGGGACAGGAACACCGGCAGGAAGGCGGTGGCGAGCAGGGCCCCGCCCACCCACAGGTTGGGGCCCGTCTCACCACGGGTTCCGGCCGCGTATCGACGCGTCAGGCCGGTGAGAAGATGTGGTTGCTGATCAGCCGGGCGGCGCCGACGACGCCGGCGACCTGGCCGAGTTCGCCGAGCACGATCGGCAGGTTGCCGGTCGCCAACGGCAGCGACTGACGGTAGACCTGGGTGCGGATGCTCGCCAGGAGGTTGTGGCCCAGTCCGGTGAGCCCTCCTCCGATGACCACCAGGCCGGGGTTGAAGAAGCTGACCAGGCCGGCGATGACCTGACCGGTACGGTTGCCTCCCCAGCGGATCAGATCCAGGGCCGCGGCGTCCCCGGCGCCCGCGGCGGCCGACACGTCCTCGGGGGTCAGCCTCCCGGCCGATGCGAGCCGTCCGGCCAGTTCCGTCGAGCGGCCGGACTGGGCGAGCACGGTCGCGTCGCGTACGAGGGCGTTCCCGCCGAAGTAGGCCTCCAGGCAACCGTTGTTGCCGCAGGCGCACCGCGGCCCGTCCGGGTCCACCTGGATGTGGCCGATGTCGCCGGCACTGCCGGTGATACCGCGGTGGACCTCGCCGCCGACGACGATGCCGCAGCCGATGCCGGTCCCGAGCTTCACGCACAAGAAGTCACGTACGGACCGGGCGACGCCGGCCTGCTGCTCACCCAGGGCCATCAGGTTCACGTCGTTGTCGACGAGGACAGGGCAACCGAGCTCCTGGCTCATCGCCTCGCGGACGGGGAAGCCGTTCCACCCGGGCATGATCGGCGGCGCGACGGGGATACCCTCCGGGAACCGGACAGGCCCCGGCACGCCGATCCCGGCACCGTCGAAGTGTTCCGCCGACGTCGCCTCGCGCAGCGTGCGGACCAGCGCCAGCACCCGCTCGAAGACCCCGACCGGGCCGTCGCGCACGTCCAGCGGCTCGGCCACGTGGCCGAGGACCTCCAACTCGGCATTGGTGACCGCGACATCCACGGAGGTGGCGCCGATGTCCACGCCGAGGAACCGCAGCGTCGGGGCGACCCGGACGTTGTGCGAGCGGCGGCCGCCGCGGGAGGCGGCGAGGCCGTCCGGGACGACCAGACCGGTTTCCAGCAGCCGGTCAATCTCGAACGCGAGCTTGGAGCGCGACAGCTCGACCAGGTCCCCCAGGGCAACCCGGGACTGCGGGCCGAGGTCGCGCAGGAGGCGGAGCAGCCGGGCCTGATGCATATTGGCCGGTCGAACGGTCGTACTCCTCACGCCGCCCCCGTCGTGGTCAGAGCTGTTCGCATGCCCGGTGCTTGGGGGTGCGACTTCCACCGGACCGTAGCACCGTGCCGTCGGCGGCAAAAGAAACTTGTGCGCCGTTACAGGACTTTCATCAGCAGATGGACAAAGCCGGTTCGAAGCAGCGCAGTCTCGTTGCCGCCCAGGCTCTTGCAGAGGCGGCCAGGCCCGATGGGGTGGAGCCGTCCAGCTCTCCACCCCATCGGTTTTGGTGCGCTGTCCGGTTCGCTCGGCGGGACGCTGCCGCAGCCGGCCGAGGCACACGGCTCAGGCGGCGTCACCGCCCGGCCTTGACTCAGCGACCGGTGCGACCGTGGTTCGGCATGCCGACGTCGGACTGGCCGGCCGCCTTCTTGATCAGGGCGGCCTCCCGCTGGTCGAGGACCCCTTCCTTCCGCAGCGTCGCGACGATCTCCCCGACGTGTGAGACGAACGCGCCATGGTTGTTCCAGGTCCGGTGATCCTCGATCAGCTCGTTGACCGTGCAGCCGTTGGTCGTGACGCGGTTCGGGACACCGGTGTTGATCGAGCCGAGGAACACGGTGGAGCGGTCGTCCCTTTCAGGACAGTTGGTCGGCGGCTTGCTGTCGACGATGGTGAGGGACAGCGACTGCGGCGTGGCCGTGTTGCCGGCCTTGTCGGTGGCCCGGTAGAGCAAGGTGTGGCTCCCGGCTCTGTCGATCACCACCGGTGCGGAGTACTGCAGGTAGGGGCCGCCGTCGAGGGAGTACTCGATCCCGGCCACACCCGACCCCGTGTCCGAAGCCGTCACCGTCACCGTCGCACTGCCGACGTAGTCACCGGAGTCGTTCTTCGTGCCGGAGACGGAGGCCGACACCTGCGGCGGCGTGGTGTCCTTCGGCGGCTCGGGCGCCACCACGGTGAACTCGACCGATTTGACCGGCGAGGTATTGCCCGCCTTGTCGGTCGCACGGTAGCTCAGCGTGTGCCGACCCACACTGTTCACCGCAACCGGCGCCGCGTAGTTACCGTATGACGCGCCATCGAGGGAATACTCGATCCCGGCCACACCGGACTCCGCATCCGAAGCGGTCACTGTGACGGTCGCACTCGACACATAGTTCCCGGCGGAGTCCTTCGTCCCCGACACCGTCGCCGACGTGTCGGGTGGCGTGGTGTCCTTCGGCGGCTCGGGCGCCACCACGGTGAACTCGACCGATTTGACCGGCGAGGTATTGCCCGCCTTGTCGGTCGCACGGTAGCTCAGCGTGTGCCGACCCAC
>NZ_JBEZKL010000015.1:0-17994 GCF_040704695.1 Streptomyces sp. NPDC048411 | reverse complement strand
GACTCCGCATCCGAAGCGGTCACTGTGACGGTCGCACTCGACACATAGTTCCCGGCGGAGTCCTTCGTCCCCGACACCGTCGCCGACGTGTCGGGGGGCGTGGTGTCGTCGCCGGGCGCTGCGGTGACAATGAGCTCACCCACCATCATCTGGTGGCCCGGCATCGCGCAGAAGTAGCGGTAGACGCCAGGTGTGAGGGTGGCTTCGGCCGTGTGCCTGCCTCCCTCGGAGTCGAAGGGGCTCGCCAGGATGTTGAGGCTGACGTCGCTGTTGTAGTCGGGGTTCGAGACGTCGAACGTCAGGGTGTGCGTCAACCCCGTCGTGTTGCCGGTCGCCGCGCTGCTCTCGAACACTATGGTCGCCTTGCCTGCCACCGCGGTGGTGGGGGCTGACGTGTACTTCGTGTAATCGTCGCCGGCCGTCCAGGTGAGCACCTGGGTCGCTGCGGTCTCCTCCGCGCGGTTCACCGCCGCGTACGCGGCCGGAACGGCCAGTGCGAAAGCCGTGAAGACAACGGCCATCAGCGCCATCACCACCGGATGCTCGCTGAATCGGTCACGTAGCGCGGATCTTGAGGGGGGCGGATCCGTCTGGGCATGGAGCAGTCTTCTGAACACCGCTGCACCTTTCGGGAATTCGCTTGTGCGGCACCGCGCAGGACTCGCGGCCCCGCCGGGTGGACAATCAGCAGCCGGGATGAGCGCGTTCGAGACGCGAGTACTCCACTCACCGGACCGGCGCCCTGGACGGAACGGGGCGAGTGCCGCGCTGCGGTTGATCGCCCGCGCGCGACGACGGCGGGGGCCGCCGTCACTCACGCACAGGCGGCATCCGCCCCTGTCGCTGCGAGGCCGCTGGCACCGCGAACCCGAGGGCGGGGTTCACGCAACCTCTTTACCATGCGGCAACGATGGGAAGTTAGCGGGTCTTTTGACTATCCGCCAAGACCTATGACGAGAATCCAACCAACTTTGACCTGAGTCTGGAAAAACTGGATGCGTGCCCGCTACGGTGTCCAGGTCCCGAGGCGAACCCCCTTCGCCCAGCCGATCCGATCCCGGCCGTAGCCGGCACATCGAGCCAAGCCGGACCGCTTCCACCGGGATCCGGCCAAGTCGGACCGTCTCCACCGGAGTCCGGTACGACGACCGCCCCGCCTGCCTCGCGGGGCCGAACGCCCGGCGCACCACCGCGTACCGCCGTGACGGGACAGCTGCCGTCGGCGGCGGCTCAGACCACGACCACGAAACGCTTTCAGGCACGCGCGCGTTTCGAGGATTGGAGAGCGATGACCGACTCAGGCGCAGGCACCAGACGCTTCTTCTCCCGGCGAGCGTTCGCCACCGGCGCGGCCGCCGCAGCGGTCGTGCCCACGGTGCTCGGCGCCACCGCCGCGGCCCCGAAGGACAAGCCCGGTGCAGGAAGCGGTAAAGGAAGCGACAAGGGCACCGTCCGCGAGCTGACGCTGTACATGGAGAACCTGCCGAACGGGCAGATGGGATACGGCCTGGAGCCCGGTAAGGCGTCGATTCCCGGCCCGCTCATCGAGCTGACCGAGGGCGACACGATGCACATCGAGGTCGTCAACAACCTGAGCGTCGCCGCGAGTCTGCACGTGCACGGCGTGGATTACGACGTCGCCAGCGACGGCACCAAGATGAACGACAGCGTCGTCGAGCCGGGCGGCCGGCGGACCTACGTCTGGCGCACCCACGCCCCGGGACCGAACCACGACGGGACGTGGGAGGCCGGCAGTGCCGGCTACTGGCACTATCACGATCACAACGTGGGGACCGAACACGGCACGGGCGGCCTCAAGAAGGGCCTGTACGGCCCCGTGATCGTGCGCCGCAAGGGCGACGTGCTGCCCGACAAGCAGTTCACGGTCGTGTTCAACGACATGACGATCAACAACAAGGCCCACCACGACACCCCCACCTTCACGGCCGTCCGCGGCGAGCGGGTGGAGTTCATCGTCATCACCCACGGGGATTTCTTCCACACCTTCCATGTGCACGGCCACCGCTGGGTGGACAACCGCACCGGGATCCTGCAGGGTCCGCAGGACGTGAGCCGGGTCATCGACACCAAGACCGTCGGCCCCGCGGACTCCTTCGGGTTCCAGGTGGTCGCGGGTGCCCGGGTCGGCGCAGGTGCCTGGATGTACCACTGTCACGTCCAGAGCCACGCGGACATGGGCATGGCCGGGATCTTCCTCGTGACCGAGGCCGACGGCACGGTCCCCGGCGGCATGCCCCACCACTAGGGTGTGTTTCGAAAGTCCCGCCTGGCCCGCCCTACGGGCGGACGGCGCTACTTTCGAAAACGCCCCAGAAGGCAACGGCGGGGTCCTGATGCGGGCTCCGCCCCCGAAGCCACGCCCATCAGGCCTGCCTACGGCCTGACGGGCGTGTACCAACCTGCCGCCGGTCGGTCCTCGCCCGCCAGGACCGGAGGAGAACCTGACCTCCCTGTTCCGGCACCCCCTCCTTCCCGGGCAGCGTGACCGCCCGCCGAAAGCCGTCTCGCCCGGCGCACACCGGGCGGGGCCCCTGCGGCAGCCCTCGCTCCAACCCCCTGATCACTCTTCCGTTGCCGGATCGAGTCAAGGAGCAAACATGGGCAAGAGAGACTGGTTCGTCCTGTCGAGACGACGTGGATCGCCGCCGTCACGTCCTGCGGGGACCTCTCGTCACGCGTGGCCCTGGCGCCGCGCGGTCGTTCTGCTGTCCAGCGGCGCACTGACGGTGGGGCTGTCCGCGCTGCCGTCCGTGCAGGCACAGGCGCAGCCGCCTGTCGAAAGCGTCAGCCAGGACCAGGGCGCCGCCACCGACACCCAGGTGAACGTCCTGGTCTTCCACGGACCGGCCGCCAAGCAGGACGACCCGGTCAAGAAGGCCACGGCGGCGATCGAGACCCTCGGCGAGAAGAACGGGTTCAAGGTCGTCGAGTCCGAGGACGCAGGCGTGTTCAACACCGCCGACCTCGCCAAGTACCGAGGGGTGGTGTTCCTGTCGGCCGACGGCGTGACGCTCAACGCCGGGCAGGAAGCCGCGTTCCAGTCGTACATCAACAACGGCGGCGGTTTCGTCGGCGTCCACGACGCCGCCCGGGCCCAGTCCGACTCCTCCTGGTTCACCGGGCTGATCGGCACCCGCCCGGCCCTGGGCCTCCCCGACCCCGAGAAGGTCGTCGAGAGCGCGGTCAACTCGGAGAACCCGCCGAATGAAACCAAGGACAAGCTGTTCGACGGCAAGAACGACACCAAATGGTTGACCCGTACGCCGACCGGCTGGGTCACCGTGAAGCTGGACAAGCCCGCCGCGGTGGTCAACTACGCGTTGACCTCCGCCAACGACTTCACGGGACGGGACCCGAAGGACTGGAAGCTGCAGGGCTCGCAGGACGGCGAGAACTGGACGACCCTGGACACCCGGACCGGCGAGACCTTCCCGTCGCGGTTTCAGACCAGGCAGTTCCAGTTCACCAACAAGCAGGCCTACCAGCACTACCGGTTGGAGATCACCGCGAACAGCGGTGAGCCGCTGACCCAGCTGGCCGAGCTGCGGCTCTTCAACGCCAACCCGACACCTCCGCAGGATTCCAAGGTCCAGCAGGCCGTCGTCGACGTGACGGACCGCCAGCACCCGGCCAACAAGGGCCTGCCGCTCAACTGGACCCGCTCCGACCAGTGGATCAACTGGGACCCCAACCCGATCGGCAAGGTCCACACCGTTGCCCAGGTCGAGGAGTGGAAGTACAAGCCGGGTATCAGCGCCAACGGCCCGTTCCACCCGATCTCGTGGTGCCGCGACTACGACGGCGGTCGGTCCTTCTACACCGGCATGGGCCGCACCGAGGAGAGCTACACCACCGACACGAAGTTCCAGAGCCACCTCCTCGGCGCCATCCAGTGGACCACCGGCATCGTCCGCGGTGACTGCCAGGCGACCATCGCGTCCAACTACAAGACCGAGCGGCTGACCGCCCAGAACCAGGCGGGGAAGCTCGACCAGATCGGTGAGCCGCACGGCCTCACCATGGCCCCTGACGGCAAGGCCTTCTACATCGGCAAGGCCGCCTGCCCGTCCGGCCCGATCAGCTCCTGGAACGACCCCAAGGTCGGCCTGGGCTGCGGCACCATCCACCAGTGGGACTCCAAGACCAAGCAGGTCAAGCTGCTCACCACACTCGATGTGATGGGCAACCGGGGCAGCGGCGACGAACTGGTCAAGAACGAGGAAGGCCTCGTCGGCATCACCCTCGACCCGAAGTTCGAGAAGAACGGGTGGATCTACATCTACTGGATGCCGCACGAGTCGATCGACCGCGACAAGCGGATCGGCCAGCGGACGGTCTCCCGGCTGACCTACGACTTCGCGTCGGAGTCCATCGACCAGGGCACCCGTAAGGACCTGCTGCACTGGGACACCCAGATCCACAGCTGCTGCCACGCCGGTGGCGGCATGTCCTTCGACAAGGACGGCAACCTCTACATCGGCTCCGGTGACAGCAACTCCTCCGGCGGCTCCAGCGGCTACTCCGGGAACAACTGGACCCAGGACTACAAGGGTGTCTCCTTCCAGGACGCCCGCCGCACCTCCGGCAACACCAACGACCTCAACGGCAAGATCATTCGTATTCACCCCGAGGCCGACGGCACCTACACCATCCCCAAGGGCAACCTCTTCGCGCCGGACACGGCCAAGACCCGCCCGGAGATCTACGTGATGGGTGTCCGCAACATCGCGCGGCTCTCTGTCGACCCGGTGCACAACTGGCTGAACGCCGGCTGGGTCGGGCCGGACGCGGGAGCCTCCAACCCGGAGCTTGGCCCGGCCAAGTACGAGACGGCCACGGTCATCACCTCCGCAGGCAACCAGGGCTGGCCGTACTGCATGGGCAACCGCCAGCCGTACCGTGACCGCAGCAACACCGACGCCAGCGTCCTCACCGGCTGGTACGACTGCAACAACCTCAAGAACGAGTCGCCGCGCAACACCGGCCTGGTGGACATCCCGCCGGCCCGCGACAACATGATCTGGTACTCGCCCCAGGGCGGCGGCCCGGTCTTCCCCAAGCGCTCCGACGGCAGCGGTGTCCCGAGCTACGTCGACAGCGAGGCCACCTACACCCAGCCGTACCTCAAGGGCGGTGGCCAGGCCATCATGTCCGGCCCGACCTACCACCGCTCCCAGGTGGACACCAAGAGCGGTGTCGCCTGGCCGGCGTACTGGGAGGACAAGTGGTTCATCGGTGACGAGTCCAACTCCAACAACCGGGTCGCGGTGACCCTGGACCCGGACCACGTCAAGGACCAGGGCGCGCCGGCGTTCGGCGAGGACCTGCGCAGCATCATCGCGCCCGGCAGCGGCGGCACCCAGCTGCAGAGTTGGATGGACGCCAAGTTCGGTCCCGACGGTGCGCTGTACATGCTCGACTACGCGGGCGGTTTCTTCAGCCTGCACTCCAACCAGAAGCTCATCCGCATCACCTACCAGGGTGGCCCGGCCACCCCGAAGCCGCAGGACGCCGGGGCGCGCGTCATCACCCAGAGCAAGCCCAAGACGGTGGCGTTCTCCGGTGCCAAGGTCGGCGGTGTGGCCTGGGAGTGGGACTTCGGTGACGGCAGCGCGCCGTCGCACGAGGCCAACCCCACGCACACCTACGCCGACTACGGCACGTACCACGCGAAGCTGACGGTCACCTACGCCGACGGCGAGAAGGCCACCGCGACGTTCGACGCCAAGGCCGGCTGCCCGGCTCCCGACGCCCGTCCGACCGTCAAGCTGCTCGACACCGACACCCGCGTGACCAACCACAAGGCCGGAGGCGGCTGCACCGTCAACGACCTGATCGACGACGAGGCTTCCTGGTCGAACCACGGCGAGTTCGTCAGTCACGTCAACGCCGTGGTCAACGACCTCCGCAAGGAGGGCGTCCTTGACAACCGCGAGTCGTCGGCGATCAGCAAGGCGGCGGCTCAGAGCGAGATCGGCAAGGTCGCCGGGTACAAGCCCCTCTTCGACGGGACCGCGGCAAGCCTGGCCGACTGGCGGCAGGCCGGCGCCGGGAACTTCTCGCTCCTGCCCGACGGCACCATGCGCAGCTCCGGCGGCATGGGCATGCTGTGGTACGCCAAGCAGGAGTTGAAGGACTTCTCGGTCAGGCTCCAGTTCCGGGACGTGGCTCCGGGTACCGGCAGCGCCAACAGCGGGGTCTTCATCCGGTTCCCGGACCCGCGGACGCCGCTGGCCGACCGCCCGGCCGGCAGTTGCGGGACGGTCGGCTCGGCTCGCACCGCCCCCGAGTGGGTCGCGATCTACTGCGGTCAGGAGATCCAGATCTACGACGGGGCCACGGGCGAGGTCCAGAAGACCGGCTCGGTGTACAACTTCAAGCCGGTGGGCCTGGACAAGGCGGGGGTGACCCCGAAGGGCCAGTGGAACGACTACGAGGTGCGCGCGGTCGGGCAGCACTACACGATCATCCGCAACGGCGTGGTGATCAACGAGTTCGACAACACGCCCGGCAAGTCGTCGTCCCGGGCGGGTGACCCGCCCACGGACCTGCGTCAGTTCCTCAGCGGGTACGTGGGGTTGCAGAACCACGGCAACAACGACCTGATCGAGTTCCGCAACATC
Organism: Streptomyces sp. NPDC048411; assembly: GCF_040704695.1. Taxonomy (NCBI): domain Bacteria; kingdom Bacillati; phylum Actinomycetota; class Actinomycetes; order Kitasatosporales; family Streptomycetaceae; genus Streptomyces; species Streptomyces sp. NPDC048411. The sequence continues at coordinate 11,350 of NZ_JBEZKL010000015.1, read as the reverse complement.
CGGGTGCGGAAACTGTAGTCGCGAGCGGTCAACCCGAAGCGTGACTCCGAGGGAGGCCTACCCCCTCGGACACTCGCTGTAGCGGCACGGAAGCGAGGGCCGCGACTTTGAGGTCGCGGCCCTCGCTGCGTGTCCGTACCTGACCGATGCGTCAGGGCTTCGTGGACTGGGTGATCTCCGTGAACGGCGCCGGCTGAGGACGTGATGGAGGCCCGGACGTGGTAAGTGCTGCTACGGCAATGACGGCCCCGAGCCCGCGGGGCCCGGGGCGCGCGCTCGGCCCACCGTACGGTGCAGGGCGCGGAGGATCAGTTCTCGGAGGCTGCGTCGCCGGTCGGGGGGTCACCGGCAATCCGCTCATGGTGCCGGATCACTTCGGCGATGATGAAGTTCAGGAGCTTCTCGGCGAAGGCGGGGTCGAGTTTCGCGTTCTCGGCGAGACGGCGCAGGCGGGCGATCTGTTCGGTTTCGCGGGTCGGGTCGGCCGGGGGCAGTTTGTGGTTCGCCTTGAGATGCCCGACCTGCTGGGTGCACTTGAAGCGCTCGGCGAGCATGTGGACAACAGCAGCGTCGATGTTGTCGATGCTTTCGCGGAGGCGGTTCAGTTCCGCGCGTACGGACTCGTCGATGTCGCCTGTGGTCATGGTCGTCGAGCTTACGTCCTCCGCCTCGACGGGGAGTGGGCTCCCTCGTGGGGGAGGCCGTCAGACGTCCGGGGTCCACGCGGTGATCGTCGGTGGGTGTTCGGGGTCGGGGACCTGGTCGCTCCAGCCGCCGGGAACGGCACGGCCCTGTTGTTCGCGGAAGCGGACGGGGGCGGTGCCGACGCGGCGGGCGAAGAGGCGGGAGAAGTAGGCGGGGTCGTCGTAGCCGACGCGGCGGGCGACCGCGGCGACGGGCAGGTCGGTGGCGGCGAGGAGTTCTTTGGCCCGGCCGAGGCGGATACCGAGGAGGTAGTCCTTGGGGCTGCAGCCGGCGCCGCGGCGTACGGCGGTGCGCAGTTCGGTGGGGGTCATGCTGTGGCGGGCCGCGTGTTCGGCGACGGAGAGGGGCTGGAATGCGTCACGGGCGAGGGCCTGGAGGACGGGGTCGCCGTCAGGGCTGACGTCGGCGCGGGCGCGGCGCAGGGCGACGAGGAGTTCGTGGACGGCGGCGCCGGTCTCGACTTCGAGGAGGGGGTTGCCGCGTCTGGCGGCGCGGACCATGCGGCTGATGGCGGCGCGTGGTCCTGCGGTGTCGGCGAGGGGGACGAGGGGGCGGTCGGGTTCGATGTAGCCGAGTTCGGTGTAGGTGGTGGTGGCGGGGCCGGTGAAGTCGACGAAGGCTTCGTCCCAGCCGGTGCCGGGGTCGGCGCCGTAGTGGTGCGGGGTGCCGGGGGTGAGCCAGATGAGGCTGGGGGCGGTGACGGGTATGCGGCGGCCGTCGGGGCCGCTGAACCAGCCGCTGCCGGAGTTGATGACGACGGCGACGTGGTGGTCGAGGGTGCGGGGGCCGACGGTGGGCAGGGCGCCGTGTTGCAGGCCGACGCCCAGGCAGACGAGGCCGAGGCGGTGATGGAGCGGGCTGGGCGTGAAGAATCGCATCCAGGTGTGGTACGTCGACATCGGCTTTCCTTCCTCCGCTCGGCTCGGCCGGGCTCGACTCCGCCGGGTTCGCTTCGGCTCGGTCGGCCGCGGTGACCTGCGCATTGTGTCCAAACAGCAGTGATCTTTGTCCATGGACCGGCTGTGCGCCAGGGGGCGAGGGTGGATGGAACATTCCTCCCGGGTTCGCCCGCTCCGTGGTGCGTGCCGTTGTGCGGCGCCGGGGTGTGCGGGCCCGGGGGTGGGACCGGCGCTACAGGAGAGTACGAGCACGATGGCTGATTTCACCGTGGGGGACGACCACTTCCGGCTCGACGGGAGGCCCGTACGCCTGCTGTCGGGGGCGCTGCACTATTTCCGGGTGCACGAGGCGCAGTGGGATCACCGGCTGTCGATGCTGCGGGCGATGGGCCTGAACTGTGTGGAGACGTACGTTCCGTGGAATCTGCATGAGCCGGAGCCCGGGGTGTTCCGGGATGTGGCGGCGCTCGGCCGGTTCCTGGACGCGGCGCACCGGGCGGGGCTGTGGGCGATCGTGCGCCCGGGTCCGTACATCTGTGCCGAGTGGGAGAACGGCGGGTTGCCCGCGTGGGTGACGGGCCGGTTCGGGCGGCGGGTGCGGACGCGTGATGCCGGGTATCTGGAGGCGGTCGAGGGGTGGTTCGCCGAGTTGTTGCCGCAGGTGGTGGGGCGGCAGATCGACCGCGGCGGCCCGGTGGTCATGGTTCAGGTGGAGAACGAGTACGGGAGCTACGGCACCGATCAGGTCTATCTGGGGCGGCTGGCGGAGGTGCTGCGCGGGCACGGGGTGAGCGTGCCGCTGTTCACGTCGGACGGGCCGGAGGACCACATGCTGACGGGTGGTTCCGTGCCGGGGTTGCTCGCGACGGCGAATTTCGGCTCGGGGGCACGTGAGGCGTTCGAGGTGCTGCGCCGGCATCAGCCGGAGGGTCCGCTGATGTGTATGGAGTTCTGGTGCGGATGGTTCGACCACTGGGGTGCCGCGCCGGTGGTTCGGGATCCGGCGGAGGCCGCCCAGGCGCTGCGGGAGATTCTGGAGTGCGGGGCGTCGGTGAATATCTACATGGCGCACGGGGGAACGAATTTTGCGGGCTGGGCGGGGGCGAACCGCTCGGGTCCGGTGCAGGACGAGGATTTCCTGCCGACGGTGACGTCGTACGACTACGATGCGCCGATCGACGAGTACGGGCGGCCGACGGAGAAGTTCTGGCTGTTCCGGAAGGTCCTGGCGGAGTTCGCGGACGGTCCGCTCCCGGAGCTGCCGCCGGAGCCGGCCGGGCTTACGGCACCAGTGCGGGCGGAGCTGACCGGGTGGGCGCCGCTGTCTGTGGTGCTGGAGGTGCTGGGCGACCCGGAACGGGCGGAGTCCGGTGTTCCGCCGACGTTCGAGGAGCTGGGCGTGGACCGGGGCCTGGTGCGGTACGAGGTCGCCGTTCCGGGTTCGCGACGCCCGTATGCGCTGGGTGTGACCGGGCTCCGGGACCGGGCGGTGGTGTATGTGAACGGGGTCCGGGAAGGTGTGCTGAGCGGCGAGAGCGCCACGCTCGACGAGCCGGTGGCCGGGCCCGCGTCGGTCGAGCTGTGGGTGGAGTCGCTTGGCCGGGTCAATTACGGGCCGCGGCTGGCTGAGCCGAAGGGCATCACGGGCGGTGTCCGGCACGAGCGGCAGTATCTGCACGGGGTGCGGGCGCGGGCGCTGCGGCTGGCCGCTTTCGAGGAGCCGGGTGCGGTGGACGCGGTGCCCTTCGGGGCTGTCACCGAGAGGGGTCGTACCGGGCTGTACCGGGGTTCGTTCGAGTCGGCGGCTTCGGGGCGCGCGGGTCTTCCGGATCATGCGGGGATCGAACTGCCGGGCTGGACGCGCGGGTTCGTCTGGGTGAACGGTTTCTGTCTGGGCCGGTACTGGTCGGCGGGTCCGCAGCGAACGTTGTATGTGCCGGGTCCGGTTCTGCGGGAGGGCGTCAACGAGGTGTGGGTGCTGGAGGTGGAGGGCGCCGGGGATCCGTGGGTGGAGCTGGGTCCGGGTGTGCCCGTCCGGACGGGCACACCCGGGGGTGCTCAGGGCTGATGCGGTGGGCCCGGTCGGGGCGTCGGAGTGTGGCTGCCGCGGAGGCGATCGTCGCGGCGAACGCCGGCACCTCGCTGTATGCCCCGGGGGCAGCCAGGTTCGTACGGGAGCCCACTCCCTGTCGTGAGGGAGGTCGTCAGGCCTCCCCCACGACAGGGAGTGGATCGGCGAGCGGCGTCGTGCGGCTTCGACGACAACGCCGAAGGGGCCCCTCCCTGCTCGAGCGAAGCCGAGAGCTTGGGGAGCAGTCGCAGGGCGTCGCGAGTCCACTTCCTGTCGTGGGGCAGGCCGTTACAGTGGAAGCCGGTTGAGCGTCACGGATGGGGGGTGCGGACGTGACGGACGGCGGCCCGGTGGTGCATGGCTTCCCTCATCTGGACATCGTCCGGTCCGCGATCACCGCGTTGTACCGGAGGCTGTCGTACGACGGTGTGCGCAGGTACGCGCCGAGCCTGCTGCCCGCCGAAGCGGCCTTCTCCGACCAGGACGATCTGCATCTGGGGGCGCAGCGCGTGGCGCGGGCGATGGTCCGGCATCTGCATCTGCCGGATGCCCGCATGATCGTCGGGTTCCGGGCGATGGAGCATGCGGGGAGTGTCGAACTCGCGGCGGGGCCCGAGTACTTCATCGAGCTCAACGACCGTTTCCGCACGCATCGCAGGGACATCGGTGCCGCCCTGTCGCACGAGGTGATGCATGTGCTGTTGCACCGGCTGGGTCTGGAGTTCCCCGGTACGCGGGACAACGAGATCCTGACCGACACGGCGGCGGCGTATCTGGGGGCGGGCTGGCTGCTGCTCGACGCGTTCCGGGAGGACGCCGCGTCCAGTCAGAAGCTCGGCTATCTCACCCCGGAGGAGTTCGGGTATGTGCTGGCCAAGCGGGCGTTGGTGTTCGACGAGGATCCGTCGCCGTGGTTCACGAGTCCGCAGGCGTACACGGCGTACGTGAAGGGGCGGGCGCTGGCGCTGCGGGACGGGCAGCAGCCTCCGCTGGCGGCGGCGGGCTGGGCCGGTCGGCACCGTTACGCGAAGGACCGGCGGTACGCCCAGGACCATGCGGGGGCCGCCGCGACCCCAGGGGTCCCGTACCGGTTCGAGGAGGGTCCGGGGGGTTGGCGGGTCTCGTTCACCTGCCCGACCTGCCACCAGCGCATCCGGGTACCGGTCCGCGGCCGGGTGCGGGCGCGGTGCGGGTTGTGCCGCACGGTACTTGACTGCAATACCTGAGCCCGTCGGGGCTCTCCGTCGTAGAGTCGATGGGTGGCGGAAGATCCGATGACGGACACGCGGAACCTGTTCGAGGCCCTGTACGAGGGTGAGGACGCCGTCGTGCGGCTGCTGCGCGCGGGGGTGCCCGCTGAGTCGGTCGACGAGAACGGTGCGACGGCGCTCTATCTGGCGGCGGTGTCGGACCGGCCGGGTGTGGTGCGGCTGCTGCTGGCGGCGGGCGCCGATCCGGACCGGGCGTGCGGGCCCGAGGCGGGCGATCTGCCGATCTGCGGGGCGGCGTGCGGCGGGCACACGGAGGTGGTCGAGGCGCTGCTGGCGGCCGGGGCGCAGCCGGATCTGCGGGAGCAGTTCGGGTTCACGGCGCTGCGGTGGGCGGTGGGTCTGGGTCATGCGCGGACCACGGAGGTGTTGCTCGCCCATGGGGCGGATCCCGATCTGCCGGGACCGGGGCCGGGGCATGAACCGCCGCTGGTGTTCGCGGTACGGCGCGGGTCGCTGGAGACTGTGCGGGCGCTGCTGCGGTACGGGGCGGGTGCGCGGGCCGGGGCGCTGGAGGAGGCGCTGCGGGAGGCGCGCCGGATGCTTGCGCTGGATGTGGAGCAGGAGATGCGGCACGCGCTTCGGGAGATGTACGGGGACGGGCCGGGGATGGTGGTGCGGCGTACGCCGGTGGATGGCGGGGAGACGGTGACCGTCGAACTGGTGCGGGACGGGGTGCCGTTCGCGGGGCAGGAGCAGCAGACGGGGCATGGTGCGATCGCCACGGTCCTGGAGGGGGAGCTGGGTCTGCGGACGCCGTACGCGGAGCTGGCGGCGCGGGCGCTGCGCGGCGGGAACCCGGAATTGGACAACTGGCACGAGGCGGTCGAGGTGCTGTGGCGGCGGGGCGACGAGGAGACGTTCCAGGCGGGCGCCGCGTGGTGTGCGAGCGTCGGTGAGCCGTTGCGGCAGGCGTTCGGTGCGGATGTGCTGGCCCAGCTCGGTTTCCGTACCAGATCGAAGCCTTTTGCGGCCCGTTCGGTTCCGCTGCTGCGGGAGCTGGCGCGGGAGGCGGCGGATACGGTGCTGATCGAGTCGGCGGTGCTGGGGCTGGGACACCATGGGGATCCGGTGGCCCTGCCGGAGGTGCTGCGGCATGCGCGGAATCCGCAGCGGGTGGTGCGCCGTGCTGTGACGCTGGCGCTGTTCGACCTGGTCTCCGGTGACCATGCGGAGGGGGTCGCGGCGCTGGTGGGGCTGAGCCGGGACACCGATGCGGAGGTGCGGGACTGGGCTACGACGGCGCTGGCCGCGCTGGACACGGACACGCCGGTGCTCCGCGCGGCGCTGGCGGAGCGGCTGGACGACGCGGATCGGGACACGGTCGCGGAGGCGGCACAGGGCCTGGCGCGCCGTCAGGATCCGCGCTCGGTACCGATGTTGGAGCGGTTGCTGCGGGAGTCGGAGCCGGATGGTTATGCGCGGGCGGTGGCGGTCGACGCGGTGGCGTGTGTGGCGGACGGCCCGGTCAGGGAGCGTCTGGAACGGATGTGTCCGCGCCTGCCGTGAGCGGCGCGGTGACGAGCGGGCGGCGGGTGCCCGGGACATGGTCGGCTTGCATGTGTTGCGGTGGATGCACAGGGAACGCGCTCCGGCGCCCTCGGCCATCCGGTTGACCGGGTCCGGCTCGCGCGGCAACGCGCGGGCCATGGCCACGTACGCGAATCCTTTCGCCATGGCGGCGGGCGGGAGCGGGAGCGGGACCGCCGTCGGAGCAGCCCCGCCCCCGCCCTACCGCGCCCCGTACACCGGCTCCGCCGGCGCCGCCTGCGCCAGCAGCTTCCGGGTGGCCTCCCCCGCCTCGGCGGGTGCCCACCGGGCCCCCCGGTCAGCGGTGGGTCCGGGGCGCCAGCCCTCCATCACGGTGATGCGGCCTCCCTCCGCCTCGAAGACCCGTCCGGTCACTCCGTCGCTCGCGTCCGAGCCCAGCCACACCACCAGCGGTGACACGTTCTCCGGGGCCATCGCGTCGAATGCCTCGGTCCCCTCCCCCGGAGCCGCCATCGTCTCCGCGAACGTCTGCTCGGTCATCCGGGTGCGGGCCGCCGGGGCGAGGGCGTTGACCTGGACCCCGTACCGGCCCATCTCCGCCGCGGCGACCAGGGTCAGGCCGACGATCCCGGCTTTCGCCGCGGCGTAGTTGCCCTGGCCGACGCTGCCGAGCAGGCCCGCGCCGGAGCTGGTGTTGATCACCCGGGCGACCGGGGTGCGGCCTGCCTTGGTCTCGGCCCGCCAGTGCGCCGCCGCGTGCCTCAGGGTCAGGAAGTGGCCCCTCAGATGGACTCGCAGCACAGCGTCCCAGTCGTCCGCGTCCAGGTTGACGAGCATGCGGTCTCGCAGGAATCCCGCGTTGTTGACGAGTGTGTCCAGCCGCCCGAACGCGTCCAGTGCGGTCGCGATCAGCGAGGACGCGCCCTCCTGCGTCGCGATGTCTCCTCCGTGGGCCACCGCCTCGCCGCCCGCGGCGGTGATCTCGTCGACGACGTCCCGGGCCGGTCCGGCGGACCTTCCGTCGCCGTCGAGTCCGACACCCAGGTCGTTGACCACGACCTTCGCTCCTTCGGCGGCGAATGCCAGCGCATGGGCCCGGCCGAGCCCGCGCCCGGCGCCCGTCACGATGACGACGCGTCCGGCGCAGATCCGGGTGTCGTGTGCGTCGCTGCTTGCGGTCATCTCACATCTCCTTGTTGGCAATGCGGGGGCAGGATGCTACCTTCCCACCTAACAAATGTTTGGTGGAAAGGTAGCGGATCCGCTCATGGGTGTCTCCACCTCCAGCCCCGCCACAGGCATTTCCGTCGTCACCGTCGACTGTCCGCCCGTCAACGCACTGCCCGTGCAGGGCTGGTTCGACCTCGCCGACGCACTTCGCGCCGCGGGCCGCGATCCTGAGATCCGGTGCGTGGTCCTGGCCGCCGCCGGGCGTGGCTTCAACGCGGGTGTCGACATCAAGGAGATGCAGCGCGACTCCGGACACGACGCCCTGATCGGCGCCAACCGCGGCTGCTTCGAGGCCTTCGCCGCGGTGTACGAGTGCGAGGTGCCGGTCGTCGCTGCGGTGAACGGCTTCTGCCTCGGCGGCGGCATCGGTCTCGTCGGGAACGCCGACGCGATCGTGGCGAGCGACGACGCGACGTTCGGCCTGCCGGAACTGGACCGGGGCGCCCTCGGCGCCGCGACCCATCTCGCCCGGCTCGTCCCCCAGCACCTGATGCGCGCGCTGTACTACACCTCGCGCACCGCAACGGCCGCCGAGCTGCACGCCCACGGCTCCGTCTGGAGGGTCGTCCCGCGTGCCGAACTCATGCACGGCGCCATGGAGTTGGCGAGGGAGATCGCCCGTAAGGACGGGTATCTGATCCGGCTCGCCAAGGCCGCCATCAACGGAATCGACCCGGTGGACGTACGCCGCAGCTACCGCTTCGAACAGGGCTTCACCTTCGAGGCCAACCTCAGCGGCATCGCCGGCCGCGTCCGTGACACCTTCGGCAAGGACGCACGACCGTGACCGACAAGACCATGACGGCCGAGGAGGTCGTCTCCCGGCTCAGCAGCGGCATGACGATCGGCATCGGGGGCTGGGGGTCGCGCCGCAAGCCGATGGCCCTGGTACGCGCACTGCTCCGGTCCAGGATCACCGATCTCACCGTGATCTCGTACGGTGGCCCCGACGTCGGCCTGCTCGCCGCCGCCGGAAAGATCCGCACGCTGATCGCGGCCTTCGCCACGCTCGACTCGATCCCGCTCGAACCGCACTTCAGGGCGGCCCGCCAGCGCGGCGCCTTCGAGCTGAGGGAGATCGACGAGGCGATGTTCATGTGGGGACTGCACGCCGCCGCGAACCGGCTGCCGTTCCTGCCGGTCCGGGCGGGTATCGGCTCGGATGTCATGCGGGTCAACCCCGCTCTGCGTACGGTGCGTTCACCGTACGAGGACGGCGAGGAGTTCGTCGCGATGCCGGCCTTGCGGATGGATGCGGCGCTGGTCCACCTCAACCGCGCCGACCGGTCCGGAAACGGCCAGTACCTCGGGCCGGACCCGTACTTCGACGACCTGTTCTGCGAGGCCGCCGACACCGCGTACGTCTCCTGCGAACGACTCGTGGAGACCGCCGAACTGACCGCGGAGGCCGCCCCGCAGACCCTGCTCGTCAAGCGGCACTCGGTCACCGGCGTCGTCGAGAGCCCGAACGGCGCGCACTTCACCTCCTGCGCCCCCGACCACCCGCGCGACGAGGCCTTCCAGCAGGCGTACGCGACCGCGGCGGCGGACCCGGACGCCTGGGCGGCGTTCACCGACCGGTTCCTGCCGGCGGACGGTGACGAGAAGAGCTACCAACTGGCCGTCCGGACCTGGCACGAGGAGCAGAAGTGACGACGCCCCCCGGGCCCCGGGCCATCACCCGGGCCGAGTACTGCGTGATCGCCTGCGCGGACGCCTGGCGCGACAACGGCGAGGTGCTCGCCAGCCCGATGGGCCTGATCCCATCCCTCGGCGCCCGCCTCGCCAAGCGCACCTTCTCGCCCGATCTGCTGCTCACCGACGGTGAAGCGATGATCGTCGACCTCGACGGCACGCCCGAGGGGTGGCTGCCGTACCGCCGGCACCTCGCCATGGTGACCGGCGGCAAGCGGCACGTGATGATGGGCGCCGGCCAGATCGACCGGTTCGGCAATCAGAACATCTCCTGCATCGGCGACTGGGAACAACCCGCCCGTCAGCTGCTGGGCGTACGCGGCGCTCCCGTCAACACCCTTAACAATCCGGTCAGTTACTGGGTTCCCAAGCACTCCCCGCGGGTGTTCGTCGAGCGCGTCGACATGATCAGCGGGGTCGGCTACGACAGTGCGGCGGCCGCCGGACCGTCGGCGACCCGCTACCACCGCATCCCACGCGTCGTCACCGACCTCGGCGTCCTCGACTTCGCGACCCCGGACCGCTCGATGCGCCTCGCCTCGCTGCACCCCGGCGTCACCGTCGACACGGTGCGCGCGGCGACCGGCTTCGCGCTGACGATCGCCGACGACGTCCCGTGCACCCGCGAGCCGACCGCCGGCGAACTCCGGCTGATCCGCGAGGTCATCGACCCGATGGGCACACGCGACCGCGAGGTCAGCAGCTGATGAATGCGACGGATCCGATGTGCACCCCGCTCACCGAACTCGTCGGCGTGCGCCACCCGATCGTGCAGACCGGCATGGGCTGGGTCGCCGGTCCCCGCTTGGTCTCCGCCACCGCCGAGGCGGGCGCACTCGGCATTCTCGCTTCGGCGACGATGACCGTGGAGCAGCTGCGCGCAGCGGTACGGGAGGTCAAGTCCCGTACGCAGGCGCCGTTCGGCGTCAATCTGCGTGCCGACGCCGGTGATGCGCGCGACCGGGTGCGGATCATCATCGACGAGGGCGTGAAGGTCGCGTCGTTCGCGCTGGCCCCGTCGAAGGAGCTGATCGCGGAGCTGAAGGACGCGGGGGTGGTCGTCGTCCCGTCGATCGGTGCCCGGCGCCACGCCGAGAAGGTCGCGGCGTGGGGTGCGGACGCGCTGATCGTGCAGGGCGGCGAGGGCGGCGGGCACACGGGCGACGTGGCGACGACGGTGCTGCTGCCGCAGGTGGTGGACGCGGTGGACATCCCGGTGATCGCGGCGGGGGGCTTCCACGACGGCCGCGGTCTGGTCGCGGCGCTGGCGTACGGGGCAGCGGGCATCGCGATGGGTACGCGGTTCCTGCTGACGTCCGACTCGACGGTCCCGGATGCGGTGAAGGCTCGCTATCTGGCGGCGGGCGTCAAGGACGTCACGGTCACGACGGCGGTGGACGGGCTGCCGCACCGGATGCTGCGTACGGAGATGGTCGCCGCGCTGGAGAACGCGGGCCGCATCAGGGCGCTGGCCCAGGCGGTTCGCCGGGCGGCGGGCTTCAGACGGATCTCGGGGCTGAGCTGGTCCCGGATGGTGCGCGACGGCATGGCGATGAAGCACGGCAGGGACCTGTCGTGGAGCCAGGTGCTGCTGGCGGCGAACACGCCGATGCTGCTGAAGGCGTCGATGGTCGACGGCCGGACGGATCTGGGTGTGATGGCGTCGGGTCAGGTGGCGGGCCTGATCGAGGACCTGCCGAGCTCCACGGAGCTGGTGGAACGGGTGATGGAGGAGGCGCGGGAGGTACTGAAGGGACTGCCTCGGGTGTAGGGGCGGGGTGCCCGGGTCCGTCCGGCGGCCGCTCCACGGTGCGGAACGAAAAAGCCGGACAGGCGGATGGATCCAGCCTGTCCGGCGACCCCGGACCAGGGTCCGGGGCAGAGCCCCGGGGGGGGGGGGGGGGGGGCCGGGCCCCCGCCCCCGGGGCGGGGTCACCGCCCCGCGGCCGCCCCCGGGGGCGCGGCGCGGGGTGGTGGGGGGGGGGCGGCGC